>DATFGS010000591.1:0-13011 GCA_035249225.1 Candidatus Methylomirabilota bacterium
CCGACTTCAAGAGCGTGATCAACCCGCAGTCGCTCGAGACCGTCCGCGGGGCCAAGGTGGAGCCCGCGGTCGCGGAGGCGGCGCCGGAGGACCACGTGCAGTTCGAGCGCGTGGGCTACTTCGTCGCCGACTGGAAGGACCACCGCCCCGACCGGCCGGTGTTCAACCGCAGCGTCGGCCTGCGCGACACCTGGGCCAGGCTCGAGAAGACCGCCGGCGCCTAGCGCCCCGGCGCGCGGCCCTAGTGGAAGAAGACTCCGGCGTCGATGTTGAGGACCTGGCCGGTGACGCTGTCGGTCCGGCAGAATGCGGCCACCTGATCCGCCACGTCCTCCACGCGGGCCGCGCGCTTGAGCACGGCGCGCTGGCGCGCTCCGTCGGCCAGCTCGGGGCGCAGCCGTGAGGTCATCCGCGTGCCCTCCATCAGCCCCGGGGCCACGCAGTTCACACTGACCGCGGGAGCCAGCGCCACCGCGAGGCAGCGCGTGAGGTGGATGAGCCCGGCCTTGCTCGTCGCGTAGGCGATGCTGCTGCCGCCCGGATTGAGTCCGGCGACCGAGGCGATGTTGACGATGCGGCCCGACCCGCTCGCCTTCAGGTGCGGGGCCGCCGCGCGGCACAGCAGGTACGGCCCGCGCAGGTTCGTGGAGAAGAGCCGGTCCCAGGTCGGGGCGTCGAGCGTCTCCAGATCCGGGAACGGGATGCTGATGTTCCAGGCCGCGTTGTTGACCAGCGCGTCGAGCCGGCCGAACTGCCGCACCACCGCCTCGATGGCGGGCGGGATCGCGGCCGCGTCGGTCTGATCGAGCGCCACGCTCCACGCCTTCCGCCCGAGCGCTTCCACCGCGGCGCACGTCTCCCGCGCGGCGTCCTTGCGCTCGAGGTAGGTGATGGCGACGTGCGCGCCCTCCTTCGCGAGGGCCCGCGCGATCGCGATGCCGAGGGTTCCGGTGCCGCCGGCCACGAGCGCGACGCAATCGCGGAGATCCATGGCCGCGTAGTCTAGCAGAGCAGGGCGCGTCCAGTAAGCGCAGGAATGGCTTGACCCCCCAGGGCCTCCCCCCTAGGCTCGGCGAAGAGCACGTGCACAGGGAGGGACCCATGAGAACGGCACGCATCGCAATGGCCTGGGGCGCGGCCGTCGGAGCCGCACTGCTCGCGTGGTGGGACGTGGCGCTGGCCGCCGATCCTCCGAGACCGGAGACGGGCGGGCTCGTCGGCAGCCTCGGGACCCTGGCCCTCGCCGCCGGCGCCCTCGGCACCGCCGCCTTCGGCATCGTCGACGGGCTCAAGGCGATCCCCTGGATCGACCTCGCCGGGTTCGAGCGGCTCTTCTCGCGAACGGGCCGGCGGTGGCCCACCCGGATCCGCGCGAACCTGGACCCCCTGCTGCCCGCGCTCACGCTGGCGTACGGCGACGACGTCATGGAGCTGCTCAAGGCACAGTACCGGTGCGGGCGCGGCAAGGGTGACCTGCCACGCACGCTCCGCCAGGGCGTGCGCATCGGCCTCGGCCTGATGCCCGACTCCGGAGTGGCGACGGCCGCGCAAGGCCTCGGCCTGCCCGCCGCAACCGCCGGCCAGGTCGGACGGGCCCTCGTGGCCGCGCGGAGCGCCCGTCCGCCCGCGCTCGGGCAGCCGGAGGGGGTCGTGGCGCCGCTGGCGATGACCGAGGACGATCGCGCGGCGCTCGCGCGGCTGGAGAACGCGATCGACGCCCGGATCGACGCGGCCCTGGTGCTGGCGGATACCCTCTACGTGACCCAGACGAAGGTGGTGGCGAGCGTGGTGGCGGTCGGCATCGGCGTCGTCGTGGGCACGATGCTGGGATCACCCTGGTGGGTGGGGCTGTTCATCGGATTGGTGGCGGTGCCGCTGGCCCCCGTCGCCCACGACGCGGCGACGGCCCTGCAGCAAGCGGTCAAGGCGGTCCAGACGGTGAAGCGGCGATGAGCGCCTACGTGCTCGACCTGCGCGAGCGCGACGTCGGCGGCGCGGTGACCAGCGGCCACCTGTACGTGGATGGCGACATCGGCCCCCTCGACGCCGACGGGCCCGCCCTGCCCGGCTTCACCGCGCTCACACGTGGGCGCGACGTGGTCCTGCTGCTGCACGGGTACAACACCACGCGCCCGGCGGGCTGGCAGTCGCTGACCCGCTTCGCTCGATTGCTCGAGGCCGCCGGGACCGCCGCGCTCATGGTGGCCGTGCTGTGGCCGGGCGACGGCTGGGCCAAGGCCTTGACCTATCCCTTCGAGGGCCGGGACGCGGACGACTCCGCCGCCGCCCTGGTCACGTGGATCAAGAATCACGTGGATCACACCGCCCGGATCTCGCTGGTCGCGCACAGCCTCGGCTGCCGGGTGGCGATGCGCACGGCCCAGCTCCTCGCCGAGGCGGACGGCGCGACGGTGCCCGATCTCGGGCGCGTGTGTCTCATGGCTCCCGCGATCGACAACGACTGCCTCGGCCGGGACGGGGCCACGTGCTATCGCCGCGGCACCCTGGCCACGGAGCGGCTGGCCGTGCTCGCGTCGGCGGACGATCGCGTCCTCGGGTTCGCGTTCCCGCTCGGCGACCTCGCCCAGACCATCCTCTTCGGCGAGCGCTGGGGCCGGGCCCTGGGCCTGACCGGCGTGAACGAGCGGAACCCGGACGTCCTGGCCCGGATCGAGCACGTGCCCCTCAGCAAGCCCGGCCGGAAGATCGACCATGGCGACTACCTGGGCGTGCACGGCGCCGACGTCCACACGATCGCCCAGGCGGATCAGTTCGTCGCGAGCTTTCTCGGGAGCGCTCCCGCGCCGCACGTCTGGCTGGCCGCCCTCTAGGCGAGGATCCTTGCGCGCCGCGCCCTTGACTTGTCGCGCGGCGCTGCCGAATACTCGCCGCACATGAGCGCCGATCTCCTCCTCCAGCACGTCCGCCCGATGGCGGGCGCCCCGGTGGACGTGCTGGTCACCGGCGGCGTGATCGCGCGCGTGGCGGCCGGCATCGCGGCGCCCGCGGGCGTCCCGGTGATCGACGGCGGCGACGGCATCCTCCTCCCGGGCCTCGTGGACGCGCATATGCACCTCGACAAGACCTTCTGGGGCCTGCCGTGGCGGGCTCACGGGGCCGGGCCGACCACGCGCGAGCGCATCGAGAACGAGCGGCGCCTGCGGCGCGAGCTCCGGCTGCCCGCCGACGTGCAGGCGGAGCGGCTGGTGCGCCAGGCGGTGAGCCGCGGCACCGTGCACATCCGGACCCACGTGGACGTGGACACCGAGATCGGCCTGCGCAACTTCGAGGGCGTGATGAGCGCGCGCCGCCGGCTGCGCGACACGGTCTCGATCCAGGTGGTGGCGTTCCCGCAGAGCGGCGTGGTCAGCCGGTCGGGCACCGCGGAGCTGCTCGAGCGCGCGGTGAAGGACGGCGCCGAGCTGATCGGCGGCGTGGATCCCAGCGGGATCGATCAGGACGCGAAGGGCCAGCTCGACGTGATCTTCGGGATCGCGGGGCGCCACGGCGCGGGCGTGGACATCCACCTCCACGACCCGGGCGAGCAGGGCGCCGCGCAGATCCGCATGATCGCCGAGCGCACCCGCGCGCTCGGGCTGGGCGGCAAGGTCGCGGTGAGCCACGCCTTCTGCCTGGGGATGGTGGACGAGCTCGAGGCCGGCCACCTCATCGACCTGCTCCGCGACGAGCGCATCGCGATCATGACCACCGCGCCGGGTGACCGGCCGACGCCGCCGGTGCGCCGTCTCCGCGAGGCCGGCGTCCTGGTGGGCGCGGGGTCGGACGGCGTGCGGGACGCGTGGACCCCATTCGGCAACGCGGACATGCTCGAGCGCGCGATGCTGATCGCGTACCGCAACGGCTTCCGCACCGACGCGCTGGTCCACGCCGCGCTCGACGTGGTCACGCGCGGCAACGCGGCGGTGCTCGGCCTCGACCGCTACGGGGTCGCGGTCGGCGACCGCGCCGATCTCGTGGTGCTGCCGGGCGAGACGCTCGGCGAGCTGGTCGCGATGCGCCCGCCCCGCGCCTGCGTGATCAGCGGCGGTCGGGTCATCGCCCGGGACGGACGATGCGTTCTCGGAGAGCCCTCACCGGAGCTCTCGTCACCCTCTACCTGCTAGGAGCCTGCGCCACCATGGCACCGATCTCTCCGGCTGTCCGCTCCGACTTCGCCCCGACCGGCAAGATGCGCGTCGGGATCAACCACGGCAACCTGGTCCTCGCCCAGAAGAACGCCACCACCGGCGAGGTCAAGGGCGTCGCGGTGGACCTGGCCCGCGAGCTCGGCCGCCGGCTCGACGTGCCGGTCGAGCTGGTCCAGTACGGCTCGGCCGGCCAGATGACCGACGCGCTCGCGACCGGCGCGTGGGACGTAGCCTTCCTCGCCCGCGAGGCGGGACGCGCGGGCGAGATCGGCTTCACCGCACCGCACCTGCTGATCGAGGGCACCTACCTGATCCCGGCCGGGGCCCCTTACTCCCGCGTCCCCGACGTCGATCGCGCGGGGGTGCGCATCGCGGTCTCGGAGAAGAGCGCCTACGACCACTTCCTCACCCGCAACATCAAGAACGCCACCCTGGTACGCGCACCGGGCAACAGCGCAGGGGTCGGTCTCGTGCAGGGCGGCAAAGCCGACGTGATCGCGGGCGTGCGCCAGCTCCTCCTGATGGATCAGGCCAAGCTCCCGGGCTCGAAGGTCCTCGACGACCGCTTCATGGTCATCGAGCAAGCCATGGGCCTGCCCAAGGGTCGCGACGCCGGCCTCGCCTACGCCAAGGCGTTCATCGAAGAGATGAAAGCCTCCGGCTTCGTCGCCCAGGCTCTCGAGAAGTCGGGCGTCCGCGGCGTGCCGGTGGCACCTCCCGAACCCGCCCGCTAGCCGGAGACGACGCACCGGCATCACACGGCGGTCGGGGCGGGCCGGGGGCGCCCCCGCCCTCGCGCGCCATCAGGCCAGCGGAACGATCGCGTAGAAGCGAGGCGTCGATCCGACGGCGCGAGTGACGTGGCCGCGCCCGGTGAGATCCTCCGCGAGCAGCACGTCGCCCGGACCGACGCGGACCACGGTGCCGTCCCCGACCTCGATCTCCGCCTGTCCGGACAGGGTGATCGAGTACTGCCGCCGTGGCGCGCAGTGCCAGTCGAGCACGTACCCCGGCGGGGCCACCCGGAAGGCGAGGCCCGCGACGGCCTGCATCGGCGTGCCTTCCCCGTGCGCCCCTTCCGTGTCGGTGAAGGGCTTCATCGCGAGCGGCGTCTCCTCGACATGCGACTGCCCGTCCGCCCCGCTATAGACCCGCCAGATCTTCGGCATACGATCCCTCCGTGGAGAGCGCTCGTGAGAGGTGACGCTAGAGCCGCACGCGCCGCAGCACCGCGCGCGGTAGCGCGCGGACGACCAGCATGATCCAGCGCCAGATGCCGGGCGCGTAGACCTGGTGACGGCCGCGGTCCATCGCGCGGACCACCGCGGCGGCCACCGCCTCCGGCTCGCCCGCGAAGGGCGGGACCGGCAGCCCCGCGGTCATCGCGGTCCGGACGAATCCGGGCTTGACGCAGAGCACGCGCACCCCGCGCTCGCGGTACACGAGATCGAGGCCGTCGAGGAAGGCGGAGAGCCCTGCCTTGGAGGCGCCGTAGAGATAGTTGCGCCGGGCGCGATCGCCCGCCACGCTGCTGAACGCGCAGATGAGCCCGCCACCCTTCGCGGCCAGCCGGGTCGCGGCCATCTGGCACAGGACCGCGGTGCCGGTGAAGTTGACCTCGAGCAGCTCGGCGAGGCGGGCCGGGTCGGCGGCCAGCTCGTCCTGGCGGCCAAAGGCCCCGCCGGTCACCACGAGGGCGTCGAGCCCGCCCATCGCGCGATCCGCCGCGTCGAGCGCTTCCGGGAAGCCGGTCGGCCGGCCGAGGTCGAGCGGCGCGTGGCCAACCGGGGCGCGGGGGCCGCGCACTTCGAGATCACGCGCGGAGCGCGCCATCTCGGCCGCGTCGCGCCCCAGCAGGAAGAGCGCGTCGCCGCGCTCGGCGAGCGCCCGCGCGAGCGCGCGGCCCATGCCGCGGGTCGCGCCGACGAAGGCCACCTTCACGCGCGGTCCCCCAGGAGCCGGACGGACTGGGCGGAGCGGAAGCGATGGGCCGGATCCCAGCGGTCGCGCACCGCGCGCCACTCGGCCAGGCGCGGCATCATCCGCGCGAAGTCCTCGGACCGCGTCACCGCGTCCTTGGCGAGGTAGACGCGCCCGCCGTGGGCGATCACCACCGCGTTCAGGTCGTGGATCAGGCTCTCGCTGGCCGCGCCGCGGTAGGCCAGGTCGAGCGCGAGCGTGGTGCCTTCCATCGGGAAGGAGAGATAGGCGTCGGAGGCGGGGCCGCAGTCCTTGATCACCGCGAGGAACGAGGCCGCGCCGGCCGCGCCCAGCCGGTCCAGGATCGCGGCCAGCGGCGCCGCCCCCGCCGCGCGCGGGAGCACGCACTGGTACTGCAGGAAGCCGCGGCGGCCGTAGAGGCGGTTCCACCCTCCCACCGCGTCGAGCGGATAGAAGAAGCGGTCGTAGGAGACCACGCGCCGCTTGAGCGTCCCGCCGTGCAGCCGGTAGTAGAGGTAGTTGAACCAGCGCATGAAGAGCGGGTTCAGCAGCCACTCCGGCGCGTCCACCGGCACGCTGAGCGGCAGGCCGCGCGGCGGCTTGCGCCCGGCCGCCTCCATCGGGGTGCCGTGTCGGCCGCGCATGAGGATGCCGCGGCCGACCGCGCTTCCCTGGGCCAGGCAATCGATCCAGCCGACGGTGTAGGGCCAGTCGTCCGCGCTCCGCTTGAGCCCGGCCAGCATGGCCTCGAGTCCCTCCACGCCCACCGTCTCCAGCACGATCCAGGGCGACTCCACCCGGCGGAGCCGGAGCGTCACCTCCACGATCAGGCCGGTGAGCCCCATGCCGCCCACGGTGGCGAGAAAGAGCTCGCGCTCGAGGGCAGGCCCGCATTCCACGCGCCGGCCGTCCGCGGTGACCAGGACGAGCCGCTCGACGAAGTTGCCGAAGGAGCCGTCGCGGTGATGGTTCTTGCCGTGGACGTCGCAGGCCACGCAGGCCCCGACCGTGACGAACTTGGTGCCGGGCGTCACCGGCGGGAACCAGCCGCGCGGCACGAACACGCGCAGGATCTCGGCGAGGCTCAGCCCCGCCTCGCAGGTGAGCCGCCCGGTGTCGCCCTCGAACGCCAGGATGCGGTCGGCCCGCGCGCACTCCAGCACGAGCCCGCCCGGCGCCGCCGGCATCGCCGCGTCGCCGTAGGCCCGGCCCAGGCCGCGCGCGATCACCGGCTCCGCGCCGGGCGGCAGCGCGGGCTCCCCGGAACGGTCCACCCGGGCGCGGCCTATCGGATGGCGGCCCCAGCCCGCGAGGCTCTCGAGGGGCAGGTCGCTCACGGCGCCCAGCGCGCGAGCCACGTGGGACCCCAGACCGGCCCGTAGATGATGACGAGCAGCGCCAGCATCCAGAGCCCGGTGTTGACGAGGAGCGCGCGGTCGTTGAGCAGGAGATCGGACGGGTTGCCGCCCATGTCCCGGCGGTAGAGCAGGTAGAGATACCGGAAGACGCCGTAGAGCACGAAGGGCAGCGTCACCGGCAGGAGGCGCGTGTTGAACTTGGCCACCGTCTCCGGGGACATGGTGTAGAGCGCGTAGGCGGTCACGGTGGACGCGGTGACCACCGCGACCATCTGGTCGAGGAAGCTCTCGCTGTACTCGGCCAGGATGGGCCGGTGCGCGGCCGCGTCCCCCTTGAGCGTCCGGTACTCGTGCCGGCGCTTGCCCAGGGCGAGGAACAGCGCGACCAGGATCGTGCAGATCACGAGCCAGCCGGAGATCTCCACCTGGATCGCCGCGGCCCCCGCCACCGCGCGGAGCACGAACCCGGTGGCCACCGTGAGCACGTCGAGAATCACCAGGTGCTTGAGCCATACCGAGTAGGCGGTGAGGAGCGCGGCGTAGGCGGCGGCCGCGAGGCCGAAGCCCGGCGAGAGCCAGAAGGCGGCCCCGAGGCTGCCTACCACCAGGGCGATACCCAGCGCGAGCGCGCCCGGGATGGGGAGCGCGCCCCGCGCGATCGGACGGAGGCGCTTGGCGGGATGCCTCCGGTCCTTCTCGACGTCGGCCACGTCATTGAAGACGTAGATCGCCCCGGAGAGCGCGCAGAAGATCCAGAACGCGCCGAGGGCCGGCCACACGAGCGGGGTGAACAGGTTCTGCGAGAAGATGAGACCGGCGAAGACGAAGAAGTTCTTCACCCACTGCCGCGGGCGGAGCGAGACGAACGCGGCGACGAGCAGTCTCACGAAGCTTCAGATCTTGATGACGTGACGGAAGTCTCCCTGCGCGCCGGTGGCGTTGCGGGTGTCCAGCACGAGCCGGGCCTCCCGGACCAGCCGGGCCGGCTCGAACTCGGGGTGCGCGGTGAGCAGCACCACCAGGTCGTAGGCGGCCAGATCGGCCTGCGCCCACGCCACGCTCTTGAGGACCTGGCCGCCCACCTGGATCTGCGGCACCCGCGGGTCCGCGTACTCGAGCTGCGCGCCGCGGGCCAGCAGGGCCTCGATGATCTCGAGCGCGGGCGAGTCGCGGATGTCCCCGACGCCCGCCTTGTAGGCCACCCCGAGGGCCAGGATCCGCGAGCCCTTCACCGCCCTCGCCTGCTCGTTGAGGGCGTCGGCGGCGAGCTGCACCACGTAGTGCGGCATGCCGCCGTTGATCTCGTCCGCGAACGCGATGAACTTGGCCTCGTAGCCGGCGAGCCGCGTCCGCCAGGAGAGGTAGTGCGGGTCGCTCGGCAGGCAGTGCCCGCCGATGCCCGGCCCGGGGAAGAAGGGCATGAACCCGAAGGGCTTGGTGGCGGCGGCCCCGATCACCTCCCAGGCCGACATGCCGAGGCGGCGGCACATGATGGCCAGCTCGTTGACGAGGGCGATGTTGACGCTGCGGAAGGTGTTCTCGAAGAGCTTCACCATCTCCGCGACCTGCGTGGTGGACACCGGGACGACCCGCTCGATGATCTGGCCGTAGAGCGTCTCGATCAGGTGGCGGCACACCGGCGTGACGCCGCCCACCACCTTGGGAATGCGCGCGAGCCCCCAGGTCTGGTTGCCGGGGTCGATGCGCTCCGGCGAGAACCCCAGGAAGAACTCCTCGCCCACCCGGAGCCCGCCGCGACTCATGCGCGGAAGCAGCACCTCGTCGGTGGTGCCCGGATAGGTCGTGGACTCCAGCACCACGACGGTGCCGGGCCGCAGCACGCGCGCCACCCCGTCGGCCGCCGCCACGATGAAGGAGATGTCCGGCTCTTTGGACTTCCCGAGCGGCGTGGGCACGCAGATCACGATCGCGTCGGCCTCGCCGAGCGCGTCCGGCGAGGCGTGGATCGCGAGGCGCCCGCTCTGCACCAGCGGGGCCAGCTCCGCGCTGGGCACGTCCTCCACCGGGCTCATCCCGCCCCCGAGGAGGGTGGCGCGGGAGGGGTCGGCGTCCACCCCGATCACCCGGAAGCCGGCGCGGGCGAAGGCCACCGCGAGCGGCAGCCCGACGTAGCCCAGGCCCACCACGCCCACCGTGGCGGTGCGGCTCTTCAGGCGCTCCTCGAGCCGGGACCCGAGCGCGCCGAGCGGCGTCACCTCACATCACCTGGGCGAGCGCCCGCTTGATCGCGTCCACCACCTGGTCCACCTCCGGATCCAGGAGCTCGGGGAAGCACGGCAGGCACAGCACCTCGGCCGCGGCCTGGGTGGCCACCGGGAAGTCACGGTCCGCGTTCGGCTGCGAGAAGAGCGGCTGCGCGGGGATCGTCGTCGGGTAGTGGATGGAGGTGCCGACGCCCAGCCCGGCCAGGGCCGCCGCGAGCGCCTCCCGCTTGGCCGACCGCACCGTGTACTGGTGATAGATGTGCCGCGCGGGCGCCCGCTCCACCGGCAGGACGAGCGGCAGCCCGGCCAGCGCGGCGTCGTAGTGCCGGGCGATCGCGCGCCGGCGGTCGTTCCACCCGGCCAGGCGCGTGAGCTTCACGCGGAGCAGCGCGGCCTGCAGCTCGTCGAGGCGGCTGCAGCCGCCCAGCTCGACGTGCGTGTACCGGCGGGGCGCGCCGTGGTCGCGGAGCAGCCGCACGCGCTCGGCCACGTCGTCGCGCGCGGTCAGCACCATGCCGCCGTCGCCGCAGCCGCCCAGGTTCTTGGTCGGGTAGAAGGACAGGATGGTCGCGTCGGCCCACGCGGCCATCGGGCGGCCCGCGTAGGAGGCGCCCACCGCCTGCGCCCCGTCGGCCACGAGCACGAGCCCGCGCGCGCGGGCCAGCTCGCCGAGGGCGTCCATCGCGGCCACCTGCCCGTAGAGATGGACCGGGAGGATGGCGCGCGTCCGCGGCGTGATCGCCCGCTCCACCTGGCCCGCATCCAGGTTGAAGGTGTCGGGCGCGATGTCCACGTAGACCGGCGTGGCCCCGGCCATCACCACGGTGGTGGCGGAGGCCACGAAGGAGAACGCGGAGGTGATCACCTCGTCGCCCGGCCGCACCCCGACCGCCTTGAGCGCGAGCAGCAGGGCGTCGGTGCCGGAACCCGTCCCCACTCCGTGGCGCACCCCGGAGAGCTCGGCCAGCTCGCGCTCGAGCGCCTGTCCCTCGGGCCCCAGGACGAACCGGCAGGAGTCGAGCACGCGCGCGGCCGCCTCCATCAGCTCGGGGCGCAGCGCCTCGTGCTGCCGCTTGAGGTCGATCTGGGGGATCATCAGAAGCCCGAGCGGGCCGAGGTGCCGAGCTGGCCCAGGCCCAGGAGATTGATCGAGACGCGGAACTCGTTCTCGTCGCCGTGACGGTTCACGTACTCGGCGATGACGGACCAGCAGCTGAAGCGCCAGTCGATGCCGACCCGGTTCTCGATGGCCCGCCCCTTCAGGGCGTCCCAGGCGGTGGCCCCGCGGACGTCCACGTTGCTGAACAGTTTCACCAGCGCCTCCGCCTTCACGTACCGACTATTGCCCTGCTCGTTGAAGCGGGGCCCCACCGCCACCACGAAGCGCGGATACGTGAGGCGGATGTCCGCATTCGCCTCCCGCAGGCCCAGATCATAGACATTGTACCGGGCATCGGCGTGGAAGCCGATCCTTTGGTTGGGGCTGATCGTGAGATCGCCGTAGAGGTCCTTCAAGGGCTGGGCGACCGGATCCATCTTGAAGGTCTGGCTCAGAGTGAAGCGCACCATCTCCCAGCGCACCGGCTGCTGATCGGGCCCCGACACCGTCTTGGCGTTCAGCGAGTTGGTGAGGTAGTAGGTGATCTCGTTGGCCTTGCCGAGCCGGTCGATGCCGACGCGCCGCTCGTAGCCGGGGTCGATGCCGTTGGCGGTGCTCGCCCCCGGATCGTACTCCGGATAATCCTTCTGGTCGACGCCGCGGATCTGGATGATCTTCACCCGGGGCTCGATCACGTGCTGGTACGCGGCCACCCCGCCGCCGCCGTCGCGGGTGTAGACGCGCGAGATGCGGCTCTCCGCCTCCACCCCCCACTCCACCTGGCGGCGCACGCGCGGATCGGACACCGATTCCTCCACCAGGAGGGCGCCCGAGTGGGCGATCCGCTCGCCCACCACGCGCTCGTCGTAGTAGGTCAGCCGGCCCCCCGCGAACGGAGTCACCGTAAAGAGCCCGGCCACCGGGACCGGCATCAGGAGCCGCGGGTGGAAGTCGGCGCGGACCCCGTCGGGCCCCACGTCGCGGATGAAGTTCACGAAGCTCGCGGTGGTCTCGTAGAGCAGCCCCGGCACCCCGGGCACCGGCTGCCGGATCCCCACCAGCTTGATCTCGGGCATCCGCTGCAGCTCGATCGGCCGCGCGGTGGTGAGATCCTGGTACCACTTCATGTTGCCGACCAGGCTCCACGCGTCCCAGTTCTGGGTGACGAACACGTTCGTCTCGGCGCGCTGGTTGGCGCGGTCCACCAGCCGGTTACCGTAGTCGCGGAAGATGAGGTCGTCGCTGGTGACGTTGGCGTTGACCTTGAACGACAGGCGCGGGGTGATCTGCCAGTCGTGGCGAAACGCGGCCCAGCCGCGGTTCTCCTGGAGCCGGGGATCGTGGCGCAGGAACTCGTTGACGCCGAAGAGGGCGACCTCGCCGCGCTGCTCGCGCGACATCACGTAGCGGTAGTCGGCCTCGAGCCCGATCCCACGCCGGCTGTAGCCGTCCAGGCTCACCGTGAGGTCCTGGCTGTCGTCGATCGCCCAGAAGTAGGGCACCCTCGAGAAGAAGCCCTTGCGCGAGGACTGGCCGAACTCCGGGAAGAGGAAGCCCGACTGGCGCTCGCGCCGCAGGGCCGCCGCGAAGAGCGGCACCCACGGTAGCACCGGGATGCCCTTGACCCAGAACGAGGCGTCGCGCCCGTAGACGATGTCGTCGAGATCGGCGGTGCCCGAGCCGAACCGGAAGGACCAGGGCGGGTCGTCGCCCTCGCAGGTGGTGAACACGCCGCGGCGCATCTCGTAGACGCTGTCGCCGACGCGGTCCATCCGCTCGGCCGAGAGGTGGTAGAAGGGCGCCGAGACCGCGGAGCCCTTGTAGACCACCCCGGTGCCGGTCTTCAGGTTGTAGTCGATGCGCTCTCCCACCAGGCGGTCCGGCCCGTCGTAGAAGATCACCTTGCCCTGGGCCACCGCCTGGCCGGTGTCGCGATTGAGCTCGACGCGATCGGCGAGCAGGCGGGTCGGGCCCCGGATGATCTCCACGTTGCCGGTCGCGATGAGCAGGTCGGTGGGGCCGCCCACCTGCTGGAGCTGATCGGCGATCACGGTGGCTTCCTCGCCGCCCGCGCGGACCGTCACGCCGCCCGGCTGCGCCCCGGCAGCGCCGGTCAGGAGCGCGAGGGAGACCCCGGCCGAGAGCAGCAGCGCGAGCAGGAGCGTGGTGCGGGCGCCGCGCGCGGGCCGGCTAGGGCCGGACATCGAGCGGACGGGACATCGGCGAGCCGACATGAGTGC
>DATFGS010000592.1:0-3362 GCA_035249225.1 Candidatus Methylomirabilota bacterium
CGCGTCGCGCTGGCGCTCGGCCTCGCCGCGACGATGCCGTGGATCCGCCGCGCCCCGGACCGCGCCCTTGCCTGGGCGGTGGCGCTCGGGCTCGGCGCCCTCCTCATGGCCAACGCGGCGTGGCTGGCCCACGCGGTGAGCCGGCTGCACGACCGGGGCCCGCTCATGCTCGGCACCGTGCTGCATCAGCTCGGCGCGATGGTCTGGGTCGGGGGGCTGCTCCACCTGGTCGGCTTCGCGCTGCTCTGGCGGCGCGCCGGCGGCCCGGCCGCCGAGCCGCTCGGCGTGCGCGTCATTGCGCGCTTCTCGGTGGTGGCCATCGCCGCCCTGATCCTGGTGCTGGCCCCCGGCCTCTACCTGTCGATCAGCTATGTCGGCGGCTGGGGCGGCCTCATCGGCACCGGCTACGGGGTCATGGTGCTGACCAAGGTGGCGCTGCTGGGCTGCGCCCTCGTGCTGGGCGGCCTGAACTTCCTCATCCTGCGCCGGGGCGAAGCGGACGCGGGGACGATCGCCGCGCGCGTGCCCGCCCTCATCGAGGCGGAGGTGGGCCTCGGCCTCACGCTGCTGCTCGCGGCCGCCTCGCTCACCTCGCTGCCGCCGTCGGTGGACGTGGTGGCCGATCGCGCCACGCCGGCCGAGGTGGCGGCCCGCTTCCAGCCCGCGATGCCGCGCCTGAGCTCCCCCCCGATCGCGCAGCTGCTGGCCGCGGCCGCCCCCATGGAGGACACGCTCGCCAAGCGCCAGCCGGAGGAGTACGCGTGGTCCGAGTACAATCACCATGCGGCGGGCTTCTTCGTGTTCACCATGGGGCTGCTCGCGCTCCTCGATCGGACCGGGCGCGCCCGCTGGGCGCGACACTGGCCGCTCGGCTTCCTCGGCCTGGCCGCGTTCCTGTTCGTGCGCAACGATCCGCGGGCCTGGCCCCTGGGGCCGGCCGGATTCTGGGAGAGCATGGTCCTGCCCGACGTGCTGCAGCACCGGCTGGTCGTCGTGGTCGTGGTGGCGCTCGCGATGTTCGAGTGGATGGTGCGCTCGGGACGGCTCACCCGGCCCGGCGGGCGCCTCGTCTTCCCGCTGCTCTGCGCGTCGGGCGGCGCGCTGCTCCTGACCCACTCGCACGCGATGTTCAACCTGAAGACGGAGTTCCTCGCCGAGGTCTCGCACGCGCCGATGGGGCTGCTCGGCGTGGTCATGGCCTGGGGCCGCTGGCTCGAGGTGCGGCTGCCCGCCGCCGACGGGCGCGTGCCCGGCTGGATCTGGGCCGCGGCCTTCGCCGCGATCGGCCTGATCCTGCTCGTGTACCGGGAGACGTGATGGCGGAGGCGGGGGCGATCCGGGGCTTCGCGACGGCGGAGGGCACCGCGGGCTATCGCGCGCGGCGCGGCGCCCGGGCCGGCGAGGGACATTTCCGCACATGGCAGGGCCTCACCCTGTCCTCGCTCGGGATCGGCACGTACCTGGGCGCGGAGGACGAGGCGACCGACCGGGCCTACGAGGCCGCGGTGCGGCGCGCGCTCGAGCTCGGATTCAACGTGGTGGACTCCGCGATCAACTATCGCCGCCAGCGCAGCGAGCGCAACGTGGGGGCGGTGCTCCGCGCGCTGGCGCGGGAGGTGCGGATCGCGCGCGAGGACATCCTGATCGCGACCAAGGGCGGGTTCATGCCGCATCCGGTGGATGCCTACGTGAAGGCGGGGATCGTCAAGCCGGACGAGGTGGTGGGCGCCGGCCACTGCATCGCTCCGCGCTACCTCGCCGATCAACTCGACCGGAGCCGCACCAACCTGAGCGTGGAGACCATCGACGTCTACTTCGTGCACAACCCGGAGACCCAGCTCGGGGCGGTGGACCGGGCGACGTTCCAGGCGCGCATGCGGGCCGCCTTCGAGTTCCTCGAGAGCGCGGTGCGCGACGGCAAGATCCGCTGGTACGGCGTGGCCACCTGGACCGGTCTCCGGCAGCCCGCGACCGCGCGCGACCACCTCTCGCTGCCGGTGCTGGTGGGGCTCGCGCGCGAGGTGGCGGGCGACGGACACCACTTCGGCGTGATCCAGCTCCCCTACAACCTCGCGATGACCGAGGCGATCACGGTGGCCAACCAGCGCGTGGGCGCCGCGCTGATCCCGGCCATACAGGCGGCCGAGCAGCTCGGCCTCTACGTGATGACCTCCGCGTCGATCCTGCAGGGCAAGCTGTCCCGGAACCTGCCCCCGGCCCTCGCCCAGGTGCTGGACGGGCTCCGGACCGACGCGCAGCGCGCGCTCCAGTTCGTGCGGTCCACGCCCGGGGTGGGGACCGCGCTCTGCGGAATGCGCAGCCTGGCCCACGTGGAGGAGAACGCGGGGCTGGTCTCCATGCCGCCCGTGCCGAGCGAGCGGCTCTTTTCCCGGGCCTGAGGGCGAAAGATGTTGAAAATCCGAGCCTCGTCGGCTAGCGTGAGCGTCGTGAGCACGCCATGGTGACGAGCATCCATCACGTCGGGATCGCGGTGAAGAGCCTCTCGCGGGCCTACGGCTTCTGGCGGGACACGCTGGGCCTGCCGCTCGTGCGCGAGGCGACGGTCAAGGAGCAGGGGGTGCGCGCGGCGCTGCTGGCCGCGGGCGACAGCGAGATCGAGCTGCTGGAGCCGCTCGATGCCCAGAGCCCCATCGGGAAGTTCCTGGCTAAGCGAGGGGAGGGGCTCCACCACCTCTGCTTCAAGACCCCGGACGTCGCGGGTGATCTGAGCGCGCTCGGCTCCAAGGGCGTGGCCCTGCTCGATCGCGCCCCGCGCGAAGGGCTCGCCGGCCGCATCGGGTTCCTGCATCCCGGGGCCTGTCACGGCGTGCTCGTGGAGCTGGCCACTCCCGGATCCGGCGAGGCGCACACGGAGTCGCCGGTCCGCTTCAAGCGCCTCGTGATCGGATCGCCCGCGCCGCACGACACCGCCAAGACCTACCAGGACCTCTTCGGCCTGCCCGAGGTCGAGGTCAACGGCGGCCCGCGCACCATGCTCGGCTGGCCCGGGGGCAGCACGCTCCTGATGGTGCCGGCGAGCGAGGTGGGCGGGATGGAAGGCATGGTCGCGCTGTCCATGGTGGCGCCCGACATGCCGCCGCTGGTCGCGCGGCTCGAGAAGGCGCAGGCCGCGCTGCTGCTCGGGGCGGGCGAGCTCACCGTCGAGCCCCAGTCCTCCCACGGAGTGCATCTCCACATCTCCCGGTACCACTTCCCCTGACCTCTCCCGCATGACGCCGGCGGGGCCGAGGCTTTCCGGGAAGGTCGCGCTGGTCACCGGGGGCGCCCGCGGCATCGGCCGCGCGACGGTGCTGGCGCTGGCCCGCGAAGGGGCCGCGGTGGCGATCAACTACTCGACGTCG
>DATFGS010000593.1:0-2785 GCA_035249225.1 Candidatus Methylomirabilota bacterium
CGCGCGAGCGGCGCGCGCGGCCCGCCGGCCTCGCGGGCTTCCGGGACAGCGCGCGCGACATCGTCAAGCCGGGGGAGGCGGACCTCTCGGGCGGCGCCGCGCTCTCGCACTACATCCACCGCTTCTCGGCGGCCAACGGCCACGCCATCGCCGCGTTCGGCATGACCCCGGCCTACATGCGCGCGGAGCACCGGGGCTTCTCCACCTTCGAGTTCCAGCTCGAGCTCGGGGCTCCCCTGCGGCCGGGCGACGGGGTGCGGGTGCGCTCCGGGGTGCTCCACGTGGGCAACTCCTCGCTGCGGCTCCTGCACGTGATGACCCGCGAGCCGGGGGACGAGGTCGCGGCCACGCTCGAGCAGTCCGGGGTGCACTTCGACCAGGACGCCCGCCGGCCCGCGCCGCTGCCCGAGCAGTTGCGCGAGCGCGCGCGGACCCTGCTCGTCAAGAGCGCCTGATGCCGTTGAAGCTCGGCCTCTTCTCGATGACCACCGGACCGTGCACCTACCCCGACGGCGCGGCCCGCGTCGCGCGCGCGGCGGAGGCGGCCGGCTTCGACTCGCTCTGGGGCGGCGAGCACGTGGTGCTGCCGGACCCGCGGGTCCCCCCGTCGCCGCTCGAGCCCGAGGATCGCATCATGGATCCGGTGGTCACGCTCGCCTTCCTGGCCGCGCACACCACGCGCATCCGCCTCGGCACCGGCATCATCATCCTGCCCCAGCGCAACCCGCTGGTGCTGGCCAAGCAGCTCGCCTCGCTCGACGTGCTCTCCGGCGGCCGCCTGATCTTCGGGGTGGGGGTGGGCTATCTCGAGCCCGAGTTCCGCGCGCTCGGCATCCCGTTCGAGCACCGCGGCCCGGTCACCGACGACTACCTGGCCGCCTTGCGGGCGATCTGGAGCGAGGCGCGGCCCGCCTATCGCGGCCGCTTCGTGAGCTTCGACGGCGTGCAGGCGCATCCGCAGCCCACCCAGCAGCCCGGGCCGCCGCTGGTGGTGGGCGGGCACACCGAGGCCGCGTTCCGGCGCGCGGTGGAGCAGGGCAACGGCTGGTACGGCTTCGCCCTCGACGAGGATGGCGCGCAGCGGTGCCTGGCCGGGCTACGGCAGGCGGCCGCGCGTCACGCGCGGCCGGCCGCGCTGGGTCCGCTCGAGATCAGCGTCACCCCGCGCCCCACCCGGGGCGGCGAGGCGATGGACCGCGCGAGCGCGGAGCGCTTCGCCGCGCTCGGGGTCCACCGTCTCATCCTGATGCCGCCGCGCTCGCTCGACGCGGGCGGGCTCGAGCGGTTCGTCGAGAAGGCCGCGCGCGCGCTGCGGTAGGACCCGGGCAGCGCGGACGCGGGCCCCGCTTCAGGCCAGCCGCAGCTCCCGGTACCCGTCGGCGGCCACCCGGTCGCACCACTCGCGGTACTCCGGGGCGGTGCCGCTGTAGCGGGCGATGATGCGGACCTGCTTGCCCTCGACGTTCGAGTTGACGCCGGTCATCCAGGAATCGACCTCGTTGGAGAGCAGGCCCTCGCCCTTCTTCCTGACGAAGCCGGTCCACTCGACCACCGCCTCGGGCCGGGCGTCGGCCGAGCTCAAACCGCGCGCCGCCATGTGGCCGAGCAGATCGCGGATCCATTCGACGTTGTACTCGATGCTGCGCGGAATGTTGCCGAGCGCGGTGTGCGGGCCCATCACCATGAACAGGTTCGGGAAGCCGTCGACCATCACGCCGACGAAGGTCGAGGGGCCGCTCCGCCACCGGTCCCGGAGCCGCTGCCCGCCCCGCCCGCGGATGTCGATGCGGTCGAAGCTGCCGGTGATGGCGTCGAAGCCGGTCGCGTAGACGATGACGTCGACCTCGAACTCGCGCTCGCTGGTTCGCAGGCCCTTCGGCGTGATCCGCTCGATCGGGGTCTGGAGGATGCTGACCAGCTCGACGTTCGGCTGGTTGTAAACCTCGTAGTAGTGGGTCTCCTGCGGAACGCGGCGGGTACCGAAGCCGTGGTCCTTCGGGATCAGCATCTCCGCGACCTTCGGGTCCTTCACCCGCAGGCGGATCTTGCCCGCCACGAAGTCGGAGATGAGCCGGTTCGCCTCCCGGTCGATCAGGATGTCGCGAAAATTGCCCTGCCAGATGCCGAAGCCGGGAGAGGCGTAGAGCTGCTCCCAGAACGCCCGGCGCTCCTCCTCGCCGACCTCGAACGTGCCGCGCGGGTCGATGGTGTGCACGAAGCACGCGGCGGTCTCCTGGCAGCGCTTGAACAGCGCGGGATAGCCCGCCCGGATCTCGGCCATCTCCTCCCGGGTGATCGGCCGGTTGTGCAGCGGCGTGCACCAGTTCGGCCGCCGCTGGAAGACGGTCAGGTGGCCCGCGGTCTTGGCGATCTCCTGGATCGCCTGCACGCCGGTCGCGCCGGTGCCGATCACCGCCACCCGCTTCCCGGCGAACTCGACGGGATGCTTGGGCCAGAGACCCGTGTGATACGCCTCGCCGGTGAAGTCGCCGACACCGTCGATCCGCGGCATGGTGGGGGCGGAGAGCGGGCCGACCGCGGTGACCAGATAGCGGGCGCGGTGGCGGCTGCCGTCCTCGAGGACGATCTCCCAGGCGGTGCCGGCCTCGTCCCATACCGCCGCGGTCACCCGGCTCCTGAGCTGGATGTCCCGGCGCAGGTCGAACTTGTCGGCCACGTAGTTGAGGTAGCGTTCGGTCTCCGGCTGGGACGCGAAGTGCTCGGCCCAGTCCCATTCGTCCAGCAGCTCCTGGCTGAAGGAGTAGCCGTAGGAATAGCTCTCGGA
>DATFGS010000594.1:0-2243 GCA_035249225.1 Candidatus Methylomirabilota bacterium
CGCGGGATCTCGAGTCGGCCTGATGGGCGGGGGCCGCGTCTACCTCGTCGGCGCCGGCCCGGGCGATCCCGGGCTCATGACGGTGCGCGGGCCCGAGATCCTGCGCGGCGCCGACGTGGTGGTCTATGATCGTCTCGTGAACCCGGCGCTCCTCGACGAGGCGCCGCCCACCGCGCTGCGCCTCTACGCGGGCAAGCGTGCCGGCGGCCACTGCCTGCCCCAGGATCAGATCAACGCGCGGCTGACCGAGCAGGCGCGCCTCGGGCGCTCGGTGATCCGGCTCAAGGGCGGCGATCCCTTCGTGTTCGGCCGCGGCGGCGAGGAGGCCCTGGCGCTGGCCGAGGCGGGTATCGCCTTCGAGGTGGTGCCGGGGGTGAGCGCCGCGGTCGCGGTGCCCGCCTACGCCGGCATCCCGGTGACGCACCGGGGGCTGGGCTCGTCGTTCGCGGTGGTGACCGGGCACGAGGATCCCGCCAAGGATCATCCCGACGTCGACTGGGGCCGGCTCGCGACCGCGGTGGACACGCTCGTCGTGCTCATGGGCGCGGCCAGCCTGCCGCGCATCGCCGCGGAGCTGGTCGGCCACGGCCGCTCCCCCGACACGCCGGTGGCGCTGATCCGCTGGGGGACGACCGAGGCCCAGGAGGTCACGGTCACCACGCTCGGCGCGGTCGTGACCCATGCCCGGGTGCCGCCGCCGATGCTCGCGATCATGGGCGAAGTGGTACGGTTGCGGGAGCGCCTCGCGTGGTTCGAGGCGCGCGCACAGAACCTCGAGGCCCTGGCGGTGGAGGCCCTATGAACCGACGACAGTTCCTGACCCTGGGCGCGGTGGCGAGCGGGACGTTCGCGGCGGATGGTCTGTCCCGCATGGGCAGCCGGCCGGTGGCCGCGCAGATCAGCGCGCCGCCGACCGTGGACCGGCTCGTGCTCACGAACGTGGTGGACAATCTCTACGACATCTTCGCCCGTGGGGGCCGCCTCGACACGGTCACCGTCGAGCGCACGCCGCTCGGCAAGACCCCGCTGCTCGCCGAGCACGGGCTCGCCTACCACATCGACTCGGCGCGGGGCGGGGAGCGCCGGCAGATCCTGCTGGATTTCAGCCTCACCGACTGGAGCCTGTTCAACAACTACCGCGCGCTCGGGGTCGATCCATACGCGGCGGACGCGCTCGTGCTCAGTCACGGGCACATGGACCACTACGGCGCCCTCCCGGCGCTTGCCACGGCCGGCCAGGGCAAGTGGAAGCCGGGGGTCACGGTGTACGCGGGCGGCGAGGATACCTTCTGTCATCGTGTCGTCGTGACGCCCGCCGCCACCATCGACCAGGGGCAGCTCGATCGCCCGGCGCTGGAGGCGAAGGGTCTGAAGGTGCACCTCGCGAGCCAGCCCGCGGTGGTCGCCGGGCAGGCCTTCACCTCGGGGCAGATCGCGCGCCTGACCGACTTCGAGAAGCCGCCAGCGGCGGCCCGGCTCCGGGCGGGGGCCATGGACTCGGCCTGCTCCGCCACCCATTTCGGCCTGGTCAAGGTGGAGGCCAAGTCCGGGGACCTGGTGGCCGACAACTTCCAGGGCGAGCACGCCACCGCCTTCCTGGTGAAGGATCGGGGGCTGGTGGTGATCACCTCCTGCGGCCATGCCGGGGTCATCAACTCCGTCCGGCAGGTCCAGAAGGTCACCGGAGTCGAGAAGGTCCACGCGGTGGTGGGGGGCTTCCATCTGGCCCCGGCCCCCGACGAGGTGGTGGCCAAGACGGTGGCCGCCTTCAAGGCCATCAATCCTGACTACATCCTCCCGGCCCACTGCTCGGGGCTCAACACCATCATGGCGGTTCACCGGGAGCTGCCGGCCAAGCTGATCATGCCCTCCACGGGCACCCGGGTCGTGTTCGGGGCTTGAGCCGGCCCGGCGGCAAAATTTGACTCCGCGGCCGGGCGGCGCCTAGGCTCTAGCACGGAGGGAGCGATGAAGACGCTGCCGCTGGCCGTCCTGATCCTGCTCGCGAGCGCCGGGATCGCGCCGGCCCAGACGAAGTCCACGGGCCCGCTCGACCTGGAGTACAAGCAGCGGGCGCCGGCCCTCCGGCCGGTACCCCCGCCGAAGATCGAGGAGGACACGACGCAGGCGGTGCGCGAGCTCGACCGCCAGCGGACCGACCGGATGCTGCGCGACGTCCAGCCGGGTCCCCCCCGGCGGCCGGATCTCGACCGCGACGTGACGCAGGGCATCCAGACCCGCGG
>DATFGS010000595.1:0-6353 GCA_035249225.1 Candidatus Methylomirabilota bacterium
CCGCCCGGGATCGGGGCCTCCTCGTGCTCGATCCCGACCCCGTGAAAGACCGGGCGCAGGAACGCCCCGCCATACCCGGCGCGCTCCAGCGCCCGCGCCATGGCGTCATCGACCGCCATCAGCGGCGCACCGGGCGCGGCGGCCGCCACGCCGGCCTCCTGGGCCTGGGCGTACGCCCTCGTGGCCCGCGCCGCCTCCTCGGCCACCGGATCCACGAGCACAGTCCGGCACAAGTCCACCGTGTACCCGCTCGCGATCGGCGCGACGTGGACCTGCACGACATCGCCCGCCTCGATCACCTTGAGGGACGCCGGGCCATGCGCCATCGCCGAGCGCCAGCCCGAGGCCACGTACGTCGCGGAGGCCCAGCCCTCCGCTCCCGCCCGGCGCATCGCGTGCTCGGCCTCCCCGGCGACGTCGGTCTCCCGCACCCCGGGCCGGATCGCGAGCACCGCGGCGGCCATCCCCGCGTCCGCGACGCGGGCGGCGACCCTCAGGCACTCGATCTCCGCCGGCTCCTTGAGCATGCGGAGCCGCGAGAGCACGGGCCCGGCCGGCACCACTTCGGCATCGGGCAGGATGTGCGCCTTGAAGACGTCGTAGAGCGCGGCGTCGAAGAAGTTCTTCTCCAAGGCAATGGTTGCGGCCGAGAGCCCATGCTCCTTCAGGACGTCCCGGAACCCGTGAAACATCTCCTCCTCGCTCCCGAACGATCGTATCTCGGTGGCCGCCGAGGCCGTGCGGACACTCCGCACGTCCGACGCGGGGACCGCGACGATACACTGGAGGTTCCGTGTCAGCAGCCCGAGGGCGCACGGGCGGCCATCACCCGTGAGATAGGCCAGGTTGGCCGGCTTCATCACGAACAGCGCATCGACGCCGTGGGCCTGCATACTGGAAGCGGCCCGGACCCACCGAGCCTTGAAATCAAACGACGGTGCCGTCATGGCTCGCTCCTCTCCGGCGGAGAATCGCCCCTTGGGTGGGTGCAGCCCGCGTGCCACGCGCTGCCGACTACACGCCCCGGGCAATTCCCGCCACGAACCGTATGGAAAGTCAGACTTCTGCTCCGGGATGGTCTCGTCGGCGGGGTCGGATGCTCGCAGGCAACTGGGGAGGCTCCGCCCCAGCGTCCACGGCCGGCCTCGGTCTTGGCTCCTAGGGATGGGTCCCTCAGGAGCCGCGACCACCTGACTGTCATCCCATGGCCCCCTTGCGTTTGCATCAGTGGGCGCGGCAGCATACCCTTCACCAGGCGCAGCCACTTGCTCGGAGCGAGGTGATCACGATGAGGCCAGCGGATCGGGTGTCCCGGTCGGAGGGAGTTCGTACGGAGGGCATCCGGCGGCGCGCGCTGTTGCGCGGGATGCTCGCGGTCGGGGGCGGCGTGGTGCTGGGCGCGTGCAGCGCCACCACCCAGACGGGGTCGGTCGGCGCGAGCCGGTTGAGCGGCGGCAGGATCTCGGTCCGGTGGCTTGGCGGCGGTGTCGTCGAGCTCGCCACGCCTGACTACAAGCAGATCGCCTACGCCGACGCCTGGGTGTGGAACAACGCCGGCTGGACGCGCTTCTCGATCCCGAAGCCGCCGGAGTACGCCACCAAGGAGGGCTTCTTCCAATACGTCGCCGGCAAGAAGGCCGACGCCGTCTTCGTGCTGCTGACCCACGACCACGGTGATCACATCGGCGACTACTTCGAGATGCTGAAGGGCCTCACGGCCGCCGGGGTCCCGGTCATGACGGCGGGGCAGAGCGACCTCATGCGTAAGGGCCTGGTGGACGACTTCAAGAGCGCCGGCCTCGACCCGGCCAAGATCGTCGTCAACGGTGGTGCGTCCCTGAACTTCGGGGGCACCGTCAAGCACGGCGCCATGGCCGCGCACCTGGTGCCGGCCGTGCACTCCACACTGCACGCGTTCCCGGCCGCCGGCTTCATCCTGGAGATCGGCGGGGTCCGCGTCTACATCAGCGGCGACACCGATCTCTACAGCGACATGAAGCTGGTCGGTGAGCGCTACCAGCCAAACCTCGCGATCGTCTGCGTGGGGAACGGCCCGTTCACGATGGGGCCCCAGGACGCCGCCCGGGCGTGCCAGTGGCTCGGCGTCTCCCAGGCGATTCCCGTGCACTACGCGCACAACAATCTCGTGCTCGGCACGGGGGCCGGCGACGACTTCCGCCGCGCCGCCTCGAGCATCGCCCCCGGCGTGAGCGTGACCGTCATGAAGCCGGGCGAGACCCGGATCATCCAGACCTGAGGCGCACCGGCTCGGGCGTGACTACTCCATCGGTCGGAGCTCGGACAGCATCGTCGGCACGAGCTCGGAGACGGTCGGATGGATGTGCATCGCGCGGCGGATCACCGTCCACGGCGCCTTGGCGTACATCACGTCGAGGATCGAGTGGATGACCTCGTCGCCCCCTGTCCCGAGGATCGCGGCGCCCAGGATGGCGCCGGTCTCGGCGTCGACCGCGATCTTCATGAATCCCTGAGTCTCGCCCTTCTCGATCGCGCGCCCGACGCGCGCCATCGGCCGCTTGGCGACCAGCACCTTGCGCCCGCTCCTGCGAATCTCTCCCTCCGTCATACCCGCCCGACCGAGCGGCGGATCGATGTACAGCGCGTAGGCGGTGATCCGATCGCTCACCCGGCGCGGATCGCTCTCCAGCAGGTTGGCGATCACGATCTCCCCGTCGTTGTACGCCGTGTGCGTGAACGCCCCCTTGCCGTTGCAATCGCCGAGCGCCCAGATTCCCGGGACGCTCGCGCGCAGCTGGTCGTCGACCACGACGTAGCCCCGCCCGTCGACCGCGATCCCGGCCTTCTCGAGGCCCAGATCGTCGGTATTGGGACGGCGGCCGACGGCGAGCAGCACGTGCGTGCCGCGCACTGGCGGCCCACCGTCCGCACAATCGACGTTGGCGACGATCTCTTCGCCGCGCCTGGCGAAGCTGATGCACTCCGCATTCGCGCGCACCTCGACGCCCTCCTGCTCGACGATCTCCCGGATCGCGGTCGAGACGTCTTCGTCCTCGCGGCCGACGAGCCGCGGCCCCATCTCGATGACCGTGACCTCGGCGCCGAAGCGCCGGAACATCTGACCGAATTCGAGACCGATGTAGCTGCCGCCGACGACGATCAGGTGCCTCGGTAGAACGTCCACCGACATCATCGAGCTGTTGGTGAGATAGTCGATCTCGCGAAGCCCCGGCATGTCGGGAACGAGCGCCCGGCCGCCCACGTTGATGAAGATCTTGTCCGCCTGGAGGCGCTCGCCGCCGACGCTCACCTCGTGCGAGGACTCGAAGCGGGCGTGACCCTGGTAGACGGTGCAGTGCTCCATGCTCCGCAGCCAGTCCTCGAGACCGGTGCGCGACGCCTTCGAGACCGCCTCCTTCCGGGCCATGACCCGCTTCATGTCGACCCGCACCGGGCCGACGTCCACGCCATACTCCGCGGCGCGCGCGGCCATGCGCGCTGCGTAAGCGCTCGCCACCATCGTCTTGGTCGGAATACAGCCGGTATTGACGCACGTGCCACCGAAGGCGCCGCGCTCGATGACCGCCACCTTCATGCCGGCGCCCGCGAGACGCGACGTCACGTAGGGACCGGCCTGGCCGGTCCCGATGACGATCGCGTCGTAGGCGATCACGACGGCAGCTCCGTGCCCGCCTGCTCCGCGGCCATGTACGCGGCGTACCACTCTGGCCAGTTCGCGTCCCGCTGGCCGCCGAGCCGGGTCGCCTCGTACTTGCCGTGGGCGGCCTCGGCACGCCGAAACGCGGCGGCCAGATCGTTCACCGAGGCGAAGCTCGTCACCCCGGAGTCGATGCGCCCGGGCAGCCGCGTCGTAATCTCCTGGAACAGCCATCCGTTGCCGTCCGGATCGCGGAACGAGGCAAACGAGCGGTAGCTGCCACGCGCGGGGTCCGGACCGCTGGTCCGACGCCGCCCGAAGAGATAGGGCTCGTCCGTGCCCGCGTACACGCCGTCGCTGTGGAACACCTCGCTCACCTCGACGCCGCGACCCCGGAGCTCGTCGCGGGCGGCCGCGATGTCGGAGACGATCAGGTACAGGCCCTGCGCGGAGCCGGGCGCCGCCGCGGTGACGTTCTTGCCGAAGATGATCGAGCACCCGGAGCCAGGTGGCGTGAACTGCATGATGCGGAAGTCGTCACCACTGACGAACTCGGCGTCGAGCCTCCACCCGAGCCTGCCGCCGTAGAAATCCTTCGCGCGGTCGATATCCGAGACGGGGATGATGACGATCTCGAGCTTCATGTCGTTGCTGCTGACCTTCGTCGTGCTCATAGCGGTCTCCTGAGTTGGGTCACGTTTGTGCATCCGAACGATTCGAAAACGACGTACCCCGCGGCTTCACCCGAGCGTGCGCAGGCGCTCGATCAGGAGGCGCACGAAGGCGGCCGTGTCGACGTCGACGGCGACACGGGCATTGGGCTGGCGGCCGCTGTGGCCGCGTCGGTCGACAACCGTGCGCCCGCGCGACAGCTCCGACGAGCATTCCACCTCGACGTTCACGTACTCCGTTGTCAGGAGCCCCGGGCACACGAGCTCGGCCACCGCGACCGCGTCGTGCACCGGGTACCCCTCCGGATACCACGAGTACCGGCGGTAGGGCGGAAACGCGTCGAGGATCGAGGCGACGACGACGCCGGCGCGGCCGAGGCCGCGCAGATCCTCCAGCTCCACGGGACTGACGATCGCCCGGTACGTCACGTCGAGGCCGACCATGGTGAGGTCGATCCCGGCCGAGAACACGCGCTGCGCGGCCTCGGGATCGACCCAGATGTTGAACTCGGCGGCCGTGGTCGCGTTGCCCTCGCCGATCGCGCCGCCCATCAGGACCATGCGTCCGATGCGCTCGGTCGCCTCGGGATATCGCGCCAGGAGCAGCGCCACGTTCGTGAGCGGCCCGAGCGGGACGAGCGTCACCGGCTCGTCCGCGGCGAGCAGGACCCGCGCGAGGAGGTCGACCGCGTGCTCGCCCACCGCTCGACCCGTCGCAGGCGGCAACCCGGGGATGTCGCGCCGCACGTCGGCACTGGCCGTGCTCGGCGTCCGCCGGAAGGGCAGCTCACGCACCAACGGCCGGTGGGCGCCCGCCGCGACGGGAATCCGGCGGGCCAGGAACTCCACGACCCGCAGCGCGTTCTCCGTCGTCTCGGCCACCGGCTGGTTCCCCTCGACGGTCGTGATCCCGAGCACCTCCACCTCGGGGCTCGCCAGCGCGAGCATGATCGCGATCACGTCGTCGTAGCCGGGGTCGCAGTCGATCAGAACCGGGATCGGCATCAGCGGGCCAGTATCTCTTCCCCTGCGGCCGTCCCGTCGACGGCGATGAGAGCATGGAGACCACATGAAGGCCTCATAAAGGTCCAGGACGCAACCGCCGTTCTCAGCCCCTCCACTCCGTCCACTTCCGCCGCTCCTCTCCCTGGCACAGCGCGGAAACCAGCGTGTCACGGGATTTTCTGCCAGAACAGAGCGCCGGTCCAGAGGGGTGTCCCCGGCCCCAAGACGCCAGCGAGCGGACCTCCGCCGCTCAGGCGCCGTGCGCCGCCGGGGGCCCGCTCTCCCTGCGTCCGCCGGTCAGTATCGTCCGCCGAGCTTGCGGTGGTCCCAGCTGACCACCTTCTCCGGAACGATCTTCAGCACCACGCGCTTCGGTGCGCTGGCCCGCGCTCCCGGCTGGACCGGCGACGCACTCGCTTGCGTCTCCGCGCGAGCGTCGAACGCCGCCCTGACGCTGGTTTCGTCCTCGAGGATCTCGCAGCGCCCCCGGATCATCACGCCCCGCAGCTCAGCGTACTCATCGCCGGCCTCGATCATCAGCGCCACCTTGGGATTGCGGCGGATGTTGACGACCTTCTGCGCCTTCCCGTACGAGGTCATGTAGAACGCGCCGTTGCGCGCGAAGTAGTTCATGGCCACGACATGGGGGAAGCCGTCCTTGTCGATGGTGGCCAGGGCGGCCTTCTTGCGTTCCCGAAAGAACGCGGCCTGCTCGTCGGGGCTCAGCCGGATCTGCTGTCGTCGGTCGGTCGCCATCCGTGCCCGTCTCCTCTCATGGGTGCATCAGCCCGCGCCGCGGTCACTCCTATCCAGTAACGGGCAAGTGTCTCGCCAGGAAGCGCCTGGCCTCGTCGAAGCCCTGCTTCGCCGCATCCTCGTCATAGCCGGGGTGGGTGCGCACGGCAAAGCCGTGGCGGGCGGCGTCGTAGAACACGAAGGTGCAGACCTTGCCGAGGGCCCGCATCCGCGCCTCCATCCGACGCATGTCCGCCATGGGCGCCCGCTCGTCCTCCGTACCGTGCAGGACCAGCATGGGGACG
>DATFGS010000596.1:0-3000 GCA_035249225.1 Candidatus Methylomirabilota bacterium
TTGCGCTTCCACGGCGGCACCGGATCGATCGGCTCGTCGTCCACGACGATGCGGCCGGTGTCCGGCGTGATGAACCCCGCGAGCAGGCGGAGGAGCGTGGTCTTGCCGCAGCCGGACGGCCCCAGCAGCGTGTAGAACTCGCCCGGCCGGATCGAGAGCGAGACGTCCTGCACCGCCCAGTGCTCGCCGTAGCGCTTGCCGACGTTCTCCATGCGCACTTCCGACAGCCGCACCAGCTCGTCCTGGCTCACGCCCTCTCCCCTCCCTCGCCCCACGGCCGCGCGCGGCGGTTGAGCCGCGCCACGAGCGGGATCACCGACAGCCCCATCCCGGCCAGCACCAGGTAGACCGCGGCGGGCGGCATCGACGACAGCAGCGTCGTCGCCACGACCGGCCCGATGAAGGCCGCCCCGATCCGCGCCGAGTTGACGAATCCGATGGCTTCCCCGGACGCCCGCTGCGCGATCGCGGCCACCGAGAGCGGAAAGATGGGCGCGATGCACAGCACCTGCAGGAAGCGGAGCGCTCCGAAGCTCCACACGTTACCCGCGACCCCGAGCGCGGCCACCAGCACCGAGGACCCAAGGAGGAACCAGATCAGCGCGCGCCGATCTCCCACGACCTCGGCCAGGCGCGGCGCCGCCATCGCGCCGAGCGCGGCGGCCAGCCCGGTGATCAGGAGGAGGAACCCGCTGACCTCGAGCGTGGCGTCCGCGGCCACCCCGAGAGGCGGCAGGATCTGCGGCAGGATGGCGGCGAGGAAGAAGATCTGGGTGGATCCGGTGAGCACCACCAGGCACGCCGTCACCAGCTCGCGCAGGGACGGCCGCCGGCCGGCCGCGGCCTTCGCGTCGCGCGGCTTGCCGGGCGGCACGCCCCACGCCACGAGGGCCGAGCAGCCCCACAGCATCGCGCCACCCAGGATGAAGGACAGCCGGAACCCGACCCGCGCGGCCACCACCGCCCCCACCGCGGGTCCCAGCACCTGCCCCAGCGTCATGCCCGACTGGATGTAGGACACCTGACGCCGCACGTCGCCGCCCGAGCGCCCGACCATGATGAAGGCGAAGGTGGACACCGCGCCCATCAGCCCCAGGAGCACGCGGGCGACCAGCATCTCGGGCAGCGTGCGCGCGAGCGCCATCCCGAGGAACCCGAGGCCCTGGAAGGCCTGCACCGCGATGAACCCGCGCTTGGGATCGATGTGCTCGCCGATGCGTCCGGAGATCGGCGCGGTGATCACGGTGATGAGCGGGCTGATGCCGAGGATCCAGCCGGTCCACCGGAGGGTGGCGCCGGGGTCCAGGGTGGACATCTTCTGGATGTGGAACGGCAGGCTCACGTAGACGAACGACCACGCGAAGGTCCCGAGCAGCATCGAGGCCGGCAGCACCCACTCGGTCCGGAGGCGCGACGCCATCGTCAGCTCCGGAAGAGCGCGGCCCCGGAGCGCCGCGCCAGCGCGGTGGCGGCCCAGGTCCCGGCCGCCACCAGCACGATGGCGACGACCCCGAGCGCCGCGCCCGGGCCGCGGCCGACCGCCGACTGCATGTAGAGGTAGATGCCGTAGGAGAGCGGGCCGAGCTCCACCCGTGGCACCAGGAGAATCGTGGAGGAGAGATCCACCGCGGAGGTGATGAAGGCGAGCAGGCCGCCGGCGAGGAGCCCGCGCATCATCAGCGGCAGCGTGATGCGCCGGAAGGTCCGCGCCCGGTTGGCCCCCAGGTTCTGGGCCGCCTCCTCGAGCGCGGGCGAGAGCTGCTGGAGCGCCGCGTAGGCGCCCCGCACCGCGTAGGGCAGCCGGCGCACCGCGTACACGACGACCAGGATGAGCCAGGTGGAGGTGAGCGGCTCGCCCAGGCCCGGCACGCGGAACGACCCGAAGGCGCGGAGGTAGCCCACCGCGATCACCACGCCGGGAATCGCCAGCGGCACCGTCGAGATCGTGTCGAGCCACTGCCGCCCGCGCACCCGGCCGCGGAGCAGCAGCCAGGCGATCACCGCGCCCAGGGCCACGTCGAGCAGCGCGGCGAGCCCCGCGTAGCGCACCGTGTTGGCGATGAACTGGGGCGAGCGCACCAGGATCTCCTCGTAGTTGCCGAGGGTGTAGACGCTCGGCAGCGGGGAGAGGCTCCACACCCGGGAGACCGAGAGCAGCAGGATGCCCGCGTGCGGGAGCAGCGCCGGTCCCAGCAGCAGGGCGACGAGCCCCCACGCCACCAGCGTCCCGCGCGGGCCCAGCGCCACCGGCGGCGCGTCCCCGGCCCGGCCCAGCGCCGCGAACTCGCCGCGGGCCAGCACCGCCTTGGAGAGCGCGAGGGCGCCCAGCGACAGCGCCACCAGGATGACGCAGATCACGTAGCCGTCCACGTCGGTGAGACCGATCGTGGTCACCCGCACGTAGGCCTGCGGCGCCAGCAGCTTCGTGTAGTTCAGCATGAGCGGCGTGCCCAGGTCGTCGATCACGCGGATGAACGTCAGCAGGGCGCCCGCCGCGTAGCCCGGCAGGGCCAGCGGCAGCAGCACGCGCCGGAAGAGGCGCAGCCCCGAGCTGCCGAGGTTCTGGGCCGCCTCCTCGAGCGAGCGGTCGAGGCCGGCGAGCGCGGCCGCGGTGTTCAGCAGGATGAACGGGAAGTAGTGGAGGCTCTGCACCAGCACCACCCCGGTCAGCCCCTCCATGAACGGGATCGTGAACCCCGCGTGCTCGCGCAGCAGCAGGTTCACCGCGCCGCTCCGCCCCAGGATCTGCTGGAAGGCCACCGCCCCGACGAACGGCGGGATCACGAGCGGGAGCACGCCGAGCACCGTGACCAGCGTGCGCCCCGGGAAGCGGTAGCGCACGGTGAGCAGCGCCAGCGGCACCGCGATCGCGGTGCCGATCGCCACCGCGAGCACGCCGGCGAGCAGGGTGTTGAGGAACGCCTCGCGGAAGAGCGGCCGCGCGAAGAAGGCCAGCAGCGGCCGCACGGTCGGCACGCCGCCCTCGAGAAACGCCACCGA
>DATFGS010000597.1:0-9635 GCA_035249225.1 Candidatus Methylomirabilota bacterium
AGGCCGCCTTCGGGACGCCGACGCCCGCGCTGCTCCGGCAGGCCGGGCGGCTCCGCTGGCTGCAGGCCCCGCAGGCCGCGCCGCCGGCCGGCTACTACCACGACGGCCTCATCGAGCACCCGGTCGTCGTCACCAACTTCCGCGAGATCTACAACGACCACATCGGCGCGCACATCATGGCCTTCGTCCTCGCGTTCGCGCGGGGGCTCCACCACTACCTGCCGCTGCAGCTCCGGCGCGAGTGGCGGCCGGCGCCGTCCGATACCGGCGTGGTGCACCTGCCCGAGGCCACCGCCCTGATCGTGGGGGTCGGAGGCATCGGCAGCGAGGCGGCGCGGCTGGCGGAGGCCTTCGGCATGCGGGTGATCGGGATCGACGCGCGACGCCGGGAGGCCCCGCCCGGCGTGTCCAAGCTGGACGGGCCGGACGCGCTCGACACGCTTCTGCCGGAGGCCGACTTCGTCATCCTCACCGTGCCGCATACGCCGGAGACCCAGGGCTTCATGCACCGGGCGCGCTTCCAGCGCATGAAGCGCAGCGCGTTCTTCATCAACATCGGGCGGGGGCTGACCACCCGGCTCGACGATCTGGTGGCCGCGCTGCGGGCCGGCGAGATCGCGGGCGCCGCGCTCGACGTCTTCGAGGTGGAGCCGCTCCCCGCCGACCACCCGCTGTGGACCACGCCGAACGTGCTGATCACCCCGCACACCGCCGGCTACGGCCCCTATCTCGACGATCGTCGCTGCGAGATCCTCCTCGACAACTGCCGCCGCTTCCTCGCCAACCAGCCCCTCCGCAACGTGGTCGACAAGTCGCGCTGGTTTTAGATCGGACGCCGGCCTAGGCGCCCGCGGGGAGGATGCGGGCGGTGCGGCGGACCTGGACGACGGTGGCGATGGTGCAGAGCATCAGGACGCCGACCGCGACGAGGAGCAGGCGAGGGTCGCCGTGGTCGAGGAGCCAGCCGAAGGCGAGCGGGGTGAGGCAGGAGCCCAGGTCGAGCCCCGAGTAGACGAAGCCGAACACCTTGCCGGAGGCCCCGGGCGGCGTGGCCGAGCGCACCAGCATGTCGCGCGAGGGCCCGGTCGCTCCGTGGCAGAAGCCGGTGACGCCCAGGATGATCGGCAGCAGCGCGGGCGCCACCGCGCCGGTCGCCAGCAGCATCATGAACCCGGCGGCGGTCACCAGTCCCGCCACCGCGACCACGTCATGCCGATGCGTGCGATCGGCCAGCAGGCCACCCGCCAGGATCCCGCTCGCTCCGCCCACCAGGAACGCGGTCAGGGCGCCGGTGGCGAGCGCCAGCGGCGTGTCGTAGATCCGCATCAGCGTGGTGACGCCGAAGGTCTGCAGCCCGATGAGCGCGGTGGCGATCAGCGCGAAGTAGGCGAACGCGGAGAGGATCGGCGCGGTCAGCAGGAGGCGCACCTCGCGCCTCGTCGTGCTGCGCGGCCGCTCCGCCGCCGGCCCCCCCACGAAGGCGCGGAGTTGGGTCGCCAGCACCGAGACCACCGCCAACCCGGCCGCCCCCACCGTCACCAGCGCCACGCGCCAGCCGAAGTGCGCGGTGAGTCCGACCACCACGCTCGGCGCCACCGCCCAGCCGAGATTGCCCGAGATCGCGTGCACGCTGTAGCCGCGCCCGATCCGCCGCGGGTCCACCGCTCCGTTCAGGATCGAGTAGTCGGCGGGATGGAACACGCTGTTGCCGAGCCCGGCCAGGAGCGCCACCGGCAGCAGGAGCCAGTAGGCGGGCACGAGGCCGGCCAGCGCGATCGACGCGGAGAACAGCGCCATCCCGCCCAGGAGCACGCGATGCGCGCCCACCCGGTCCACCAGGAAGCCGGAGAGGGGCTGGCCCACGCCCGAGGCGCCGTAGAAGACGCTCATGGCGAGGCCCAGAGCCACGTACGGCACGCCCCAGACCTCCTTCAGGAGCGGGAAGAGCGGCGGCAGCGTGAGCTGGAAGAAATGACTGAAGAAATGGGCTGAGGCGATGAGGCCGATGACGCGAACATCGTTACGAAGACCCGGGGCGAAACCGGACCGATCGGTGGGAGCGGGCACGGGATCCAATTGTACACGACGTTCTGCTATCATCCGGGCGTCACCCAAGGAGGGCGGCCATGGACACGACCTACTCCCTCGACCAGTTCCTCGCCGACACCCGCACGACCATCCAGACCAAGGGCATCCCGGCCGGGCTCGCCGAGATCCGCGATCACCTGGAAAAGCTCCTGCACAATCCGGAGCTGCTCAAGAAGCACCTGGGAGATCCGGTGCCCTACGTCGAGCGCGCCACCATCGGCCACGATCCGGAGACCGACGTGCACGTGCTGGTCCACGGGCGGCCGAAGGCCTCCAAGTCCTCGGTGCACGACCACGGGCCGTGCTGGGTCGTCTACGGCAACTACAAGAACCCGACCCGCATGCGCCGCTGGCGCCGCCTCGATGACGGCAGCCGGCCGGGCCACGCCGAGCTCACGCTGCAGCGCGAGTTCATGAACGAGCCCGGCCATGCCGCCGCGTTCGCGGTGGGCGACATCCACTCCATCGAGTTCGGCGACGACACCTTCTTCATCCGTGTCACCGGCGGCGACGTGGAGACCAAGGAGACCCACCGCTTCGACGTCGAGAAGAAGACGGTGGAGGTCGCCAACCGGGCGAAGGGAGAGCGCTAGCTCGGAGGGGGGCTTCGCCCCCCTTCCGACGGTCGTCGCGCGCCTGACGGCGCGCTCCTTCCTGCCTCCCCCCGGATTGCGCGGGCGAAGCCCGCGCTCGAAGCGGACCGGCTAGAGCTTGCCCCAGTACTGGCGGGCGGCGGGGAAGACCGGCTTGCAGCGCGTGGGCTCGGTCGGCCCCTCGAGCACGTCGGCCACGCCCCGCCAGATCGCGTAGTGCGGCGTGTTGCGATGCGCCTCCAGCGCGGCCTGGTCCTTGTAGACCTCGTAGAAGTAGTAGACGTTCTCGTCCTTCTCGTCCTGCAGCACGTTGAAGCGCAGGCAGCCCGGCTCGTCCCGCTCCGATCCGAGCGCGTCGGCCTCGATGGCCTTGAGGAACTTGTCCCGCATCGCCGCCTTGATCTTCACCTTCACCCAGATCGCGAGCATCGTCGCCCTCCCGGTTCGAATTGGTGAATCGCCGCCGACATTATCACGGGCCCGCCCGCCGCGGCGGCTTGCCTTCCCCGTCCCGGCCGTCGTAGCATCCCCGACGGGAGACCCACACCATGGACGCATCCTCGATCAGCGCGCTCACCTTCGACGTCTTCGGCACCGTGGTGGACTGGCGCACCAGCGTCACCCGCGAGGGCGCGGCGTTCGGCACGCCTCGCAAGCTCTCGGTGGACTGGGCCAAGTTCGCCGACGCCTGGCGCGGGCTCTATCAGCCCGCGATGGAAGAGGTCCGCAGCGGGCGCCGCCCGTGGGTCAAGCTCGACGAGCTCCATCGCGAGAGCCTGGTCCGGCTGCTCGGCGACTTCGGCATCACCGGGGTCTCCCCCGCCGAGATCGACCACCTGAACCACGCCTGGCACCGGCTCGATCCGTGGCCCGACGCGGTCCCCGGCCTCACCCGCCTCAAGCGGCGCTTCACGGTGGCCACGCTCTCGAACGGCAACATCGCGCTCATGGTGGACATGGCGAAGCGCGCGGGCCTTCCGTGGGACGCGATCCTGGGCGCCGAGATCGCGCGCGCCTACAAGCCCACGCCCGACGCCTACCTCCGCAGCGCCGAGGCCCTCGGCCTCCGGCCCGAGCAGTGCCTCATGGTGGCCGCGCATCCGGCCGATCTGGCCGCCGCCGCGCGCTGCGGCCTGCGAACCGCCTTCGTGCCCCGCCCGCTCGAGTTCGGTCCCGGTCGCCCGGGCTCCCAGCCCGCGCCGGGCCAGCCCTTCGACATCGTGGCCGGTGACTTCGTGGAGCTCGCCGAGAAGCTCGGCTGCTGATCGCATGGCCGACGCCCCCAGCCTCTTCGATCTGAGCGGGAAGGTCGCGCTCGTCACCGGCGGCAGCCGCGGTCTCGGCCGCGCCATGGTGCTGGCCTTCGCCGGGGCCGGCGCCGACGTGATCATCGCGAGCCGCAAGCTCGCCTCCTGCGAGGCCACCGCCGCCGAGGTGCGCCAGGCCACCGGCCGCCGCGCGCTCCCCGTCGCCTGCCACGTCGGCCACTGGGGCCAGGTGGAGGCCCTCGCGGAGACCGCCTACAAGGAGTTCGGCCGCGTCGACGTGCTGGTCAACAACGCGGGCATGTCGCCGCTCTACGGCCGGATCGAGAACGTGACCGAGGATCTCTGGGACAAGGTGCTCGACGTCAATCTGAAGGGACCGTTCCGTCTCACCGCGATGGTGGGCGCGCGGATGGCGGCGGGCGCGGGCGGCTCGATCATCATGGTCTCGAGCACCTCCGCGATCCGGCCCACCGCCAACGTCATCCCCTACGCCGCCGCCAAGGCCGCGGTGAACGCGATGACCGAGGGCTTCGCGCGCGCCTTCGGGCCGTCCGTGCGCGTGAACTGCATCATGCCGGGCCCCTTCCTCACCGACATCTCCAAGGCCTGGGACCTCGAGGCCTTCCGCGAGCGCGCCCGGACCACGATGGCGCTCGGCCGAGGGGGCGAGCCCGAGGAGATCGTCGGGGCCGCCCTCTACTTCGCCTCGAGCGCCTCCAGCTTCACCACCGGCGCGGTCCTCGGTATCCACGGAGGGGCGGCCTGACACGTCCCCCGTCCGCGGCCGAGCTGCCGACCGAGGTCGCGCCGGTCCGTCCCGGCGAGCAGCTCGACTGGGCCGCGCTCGACGCGTGGCTCGCGCCTCGCCTGGCCGAGGTCCTGCCCGGCGCCCGGGGGCCGCTCGAGATCCTCCAGTTCCCCAACGGCTCGGCCAACCTCACCTATCTCCTCCGGGTCGGCCCGCACGAGCTGGTGCTGCGCCGCCCCCCGTTCGGTGAGATCGCGCCCGGCGCCCACGACATGAAGCGCGAGTTCAAGGTGCTCTCGCGGCTCTGGCCCCATTTCGACCGCGCGCCGCGCGGCTACCTGTTCTGCGACGACCCGGCCGTGCTCGGCGCCGACTTCTTCGTGATGGAGCGCCGCCGCGGGGAGGTGGTGCGCGACGTCATGCCGCCCGCCCTGTGCGCCCATCCCGAGGCCGGTCGCCGGCTCGCGTTCGCCCTGGTGGAAGCGATGGCCGATCTCCACGCCCTCGACCCCGCGGCCTGCGGCCTCGCCGATCTGGGTCGCCCCGAGGGCTTCGTCGACCGGCAGCTCGACGGCTGGGCCAAGCGCTGGGCGCTCGCGCGCCCGGACGACGCGACCGGCGACATGGAGCGGATCCACGCGCGGCTGGCCGCGCGGCGCCCGAGGCCGAGCCGCGCGTCCATCGTCCACAACGATCTGAAGCTCGACAACTGCCAGTTCGCCCCGGAGGACCCCGACCGCGTGACCGCCATCTTCGACTGGGACATGACCACGCTCGGCGATCCGCTCGTGGATCTCGGCACCCTGCTCAACTACTGGCCCGACCCGGTGGACACCGACGCCACCCAGCGCGGCACGCGGCCCGGCCTCGCCCGCATGGGGCTGCCGACGCGCGCCGAGATCACCGCGCGCTACGTCGCGCGGACCGGCGCCGACCCGGAAGCGGTGAGCTGGTGGGAGGCGTTCGCGCTCTGGAAGACCGTCGTGGTCGTGGTCCAGCTCCACCGCCGCTGGGTGCGCGGCGAGTCCACCGACCCTCGGATGGCCCACATCGCCGACCGCGCCCCGTGCCTCGTGCGGGCCGCCCACCTGGTCCTCGACCACGCGGGGCTCTGAGCCATGTACATCGTCGGCATCGACGTGGGCGGGACGTTCACCGATCTCACCGCGGTGGAAATCGAGACCGGCCGCGTGGTCGTCACCAAGGTGCCCTCGCGGCCCCGCCACGAGGCCGAGGCCGTCCTGGCCGGGCTCGAGGCCCTCGGCATCGCCAGCGCGGACGTGCGCCGCCTCGTGCACGGCACCACCGTGGGCACCAACGCGGTGCTCGAGCGCCGCGGGGCCCGCGTCGCCCTGCTGACCACCGCCGGCTTCCGCGACCTCATCGAGATCGGCCGCACCAAACGCAATATCCCCGCGCTCTTCATCCCCACCTTCGTCCGGCCGAAGCCGGTGGTGGAGCGCAAGCATCGCTTCGAGGTGACCGAGCGGCTCGGCCCCGACGGCGCGGTGCTGATCCCCCTCGATCCCGCCTCGATCGAGCGCGCGCTCGACGGCGCCCTCGCCGCCGACGCGGAGGCGGTCGCGGTGTGCCTGCTCCACGCCTATCTGAACCCCGCGCACGAGCGGTTCGTGGCCGACGCGGTCAAGGGCCGCGCCCCCGCTCTGCCCGTCTCGTGCTCGGCCGACGTGGTGGCCGAGTACCGCGAGTTCGAGCGGTTCTCGACCACTGTGCTCAACGCCTATCTCCAGCCTCTGATGGAGGGCTACCTGACCTCGCTGGAGGAGCGCCTGCTCGCCACCGGCTACACCCACGGCGTCCTCACGGTCGCCTCGAGCGGCGGGATGATGACCACCGACACCGCGCGCCGGCTGCCGATCAAGACCATCTTCTCGGGGCCCGCGGGCGGGGTGAGCCAGGCCTGCTTCGTGGGCGCGGCCGCGGGCATCCCCGACTTCATCACCTACGACATGGGCGGCACCTCCACCGACGTCTGCCTCGTGCGCGGTCTCCAGCCGCTCATGACCGCCGACGCCATGGTGGGCGCCTTCCCGGTCAAGGTCTCGCAGATCGACATGCACACCGTCGGCGCGGGCGGCGGCTCCGTCGCGTGGCTCGACGTGGACGGCAGCCTCCAGGTCGGGCCGCGCAGCGCGGGAGCCGCGCCGGGGCCGGCGGCCTACAGCCTCGGCGGCACCGAGCCCGCGGTCACCGACGCCAACGTGGTGCTCGGGCGCATCGGCACCCGCCGGCGGCTCGGCGGCAGCATCGCCATCGACCCGTCCCTCGCGCGCGGTGCGGTGGAGCGGCTGGCGCTCCAGATGAGCCGGCCGCTCGGGGTCGAGGCCCTCGCCGAGGGCATCGTCACGATCGCGGTCGCCCGCATGACCTCCGCGATCCGCGAGATCTCGATCCAGCGCGGCCACGATCCGCGCGACTTCACCCTGATCGCCTTCGGCGGCGCGGGGCCGATGCACGCGCTCGCGATGGCGGAGGAGATCGGCATCCCGCGGGTGCTCGTCCCGCGCCACCCCGGCAACTTCTCGGCGCTCGGCCTGCTGGCCGCCGACATCAAGCACGACGACGTCCGCACGCGCGTGGGCCCGCTCGGCGAGCGCCTCCCCGTTCTCCGGCAGGCCTTCGCGGAGATGGAGACCGCGGCGCGCCAGCAGCTCGAGCGGGAAGGCTTCGCGCCCGAGCAGCAGAAGCTCCTGCGCTCGCTAGATCTCCGCTACCGCGGTCAGGCCTTCGAGCTCAACATCGCGGCGCCCGACGGGGAGCTCCGGCTCGACCGGATCGAGGCCGACTTCCATCGCCAGCACCGCGACACCTACGGCCACGCGAATCCCCAGGCCGCGATCGAGCTGGTGAACGCGCGGCTCACCGCCTACGGGCTCGTGCCCAAGCCGGCCGCGGAGCGGCACGCGGCGACGGGCGTGGCCCTCGCGGGCGCGCTGGTCGAGCGCCGGCCGGTCTGGTTCGGGGGCCGGCCGCACGACTGCCCGGTGTGGGACCGCGACCGCGTGCCCGAGGGGGCCCGGCTGAGGGGCCCCGCCATCGTGGAGGAGTTCGGGGCCACCACGGTGGTGCCGCCGGGCTGGCGCGGCGCGATGGACGAGCTCGGCAACCTCCGCTTCGAGCGGGAGCCCGGCGCATGAGCCGCCCCACCGTCGACCCGATCACCCTCGAGGTCCTGCGCGAGACCTTCTCCTCGATCGTGCGCGAGATGCGGGTCACCCTGGTTCGGACCGCGTACTCCTCGGTCCTCTACGAGGGCGAGGACTTCTCCTGCGTGCTCATGGACGGCGACGCCCAGCTCGTGGCGATGTCCAAGGGGCAGGATCACCCGCTCCACATCGTGCCGATCAGCTGGTCCATGAAGTCGGTGAAGGAGAAGTTCGGCGACGACATCCACCCGGGCGACATCTTCCTGCACAACGACCCCTACACCGGCGGCACCCATCTGAACGACGTGGCCATGATCTACCCGCTCTTCGCGGACGGGCGGCTCTTCGTCTTCCCGGTGGTGCGCGCGCACTGGGGCGACGTGGGCGGCATGAGCCCGGGCAGCCTCAACGGGGACGCCACCGAGATCTTCCAGGAAGGCGTTCGCATCCCGCCCATCCGGATCGTGGACCGCGGCACGCCCAACCAGGCCGCGCTCGACCTCCTCTTCCACAACATGCGCGGCCCCCGGGAGCGCAAGGGCGACTTCGACGCGATGATCGGCACCTGCCGCAAGGCGGCCGAGCGGGTGGAGGCGCTCGCCGCGCGCTACGGGGCCGCGGTGGTGCGCGCGGCGGTCGTGGAGCTGATGGACCGGGCGGAGGTGCGCATGCGGCGCGCGATCGGGGCGCTGCCCGACGGGCGGTACTCCTACGAGGCGCACCTCGAGAGCGGGCGCGTGCGCCTCGAGCCGCTCAGCATCCGGGCCTGCGTCACCGTCGCGGGCGAGACGATCACGGTCGATCTCACCGGCACCTCGCCCCAGGCCCCGGCGCCCACCAACGTGGGCCCCGCGATGGCGCCCACCGGCGCCTTCACCATCATCAAGTCGTTCCTCGACCCCGGCACCGACGTGAACTCGGGCGCGTTCCGCCCGCTCACCGTGATCACCCCGCCGGGCACCGTCGTCAACGCGGACCCGCCCGCCCCCTGCGGCGGCATGGTGGAGGTGAAGTACTGCGTGGAGACCGCGGTGATGGGCGCGCTCGCCCAGGCCCTCGACGGGCGGGTGGCCGGCGACCTCAAGGGCGGCGGCAACCACTGCTACGTGGGCGGGCCCGATCCGCGCACCGGCGAGACCTTCATCTTCTACGAGTACCCCGCGGGCGGCACCGGGGGCTTCCACGGCGGCGACGGCAGCAACACCGTCCGCACGTGGACCGAGAGTGACATGACCACGCTGCAGCCGATCGAGGCGGTGGAGCAGCTCTACCCGGTGCGCATCGAGCGGACGTCGCTGCGCGAGGACTCGGGCGGGCCGGGACGCTGGCGCGGCGGCCTCGGGCTCACCCGCGAGGTCCGGATCCTCGTGCCGTCCACCCGCCTCTCGGTCCTGGCCGAGAAAGCGGTGCTCCCGCCGTTCGGCGTCTGCGGCGGCGCGGCGGGCGCGACCAATCGCTTCTGGGTCCGCCGCGGCGCGGAGCCGATCCAGCCCTCCTCGCTGCCCGGCAAGGTGGGCGGCTTCCCGCTCCGGTCCGACGACCTCCTGCTGATGGAGAGCTCGGGCGGCGGTGGCTTCGGCGACCCCCTCGACCGCGACCCGGCGGCGGTCGCCGCCGACATCGCCGAAGGCTACGTGACCCCGGCCGGGGCGGAGCGCGACTACGGCGTGATCTGGCGCGCCGGGGGCGTGGACGTCACCGCGACTCGCTCGTGCCGCGAGACGCTGCGCGGCAGCCGGCCGCGAGTGCGCCTGACGCCGGTCGCCGATCT
>DATFGS010000598.1:0-1028 GCA_035249225.1 Candidatus Methylomirabilota bacterium
TCGCTGCAGATGCGCGACGAGATCTTCATGCGGGACCGCATCCATACCCAGCCGCACTCGCTGGTGCGGGTGCTCCTGGGCGGCAAGGCCCTCATCACGGTGCGCGAGCTGTCGGTCCTGACCGTGACCGAGGAGGCCGGCCGTGTCACGGTGGATCTGCAATCCGGGAAGATCGGGGTGGCGGTGGTCAAGGGCCGCATGCGCCCGGGCGAGGTGATCGAGATCCGCTCGCCCAACGCGACGGCCGCCGTGCGCGGGACCGTCTTCGTGGTCGAGGTGGACCCGGTCAAGGCGGGCGAAGCCACGCCCACCACGACGACCCGCGTCCATCTCTTCCACGGCGCGCTCGACGTGAGCGCGCGCCTCGACCCCGCGCAGCCGACGGTCCGTCTTGCGGAGCTGCAGAGCGTGGTGGTGGCGGGCAACTCGCTGGGATCGGTGCGGCCGCTCTCCCGCGACGCGGTGGCCGCGCTGACCGCCGACCTGAAGGCCAAGCAGGTGCAGACCAAGGAGGCTCCCGACGAGTTCAAGAGCCCCCTCATGGCTCGCGAGCAGGGCCGCGCGATCCAGCTGGCCACCGCGCTGCTGCCGCCGCTGCCCGGGGGCTCGCTCGTTCCGGGCACGCTCCAGACCGTGACCGGCACCGTGACGGGCGTCGCGACGAGCCTGACCGATACCACCGCCGAGACGCTCGATCGCCTGATCGACACGCTCGGTCTCGGCGACACCGCGGTGGGCGGCCTCGTCGAGGTGGTCGGGGACACCCTGCCGGGCACCGTGGGCGCGCTCGGCAACACCGTCACGAACACGGGCGGCGGGATTGGCAACACGCTCACGAGCACGGGCGGCGGCCTGGCCACCGGCGGCGGGAAGAGCACGCTCTCGAGCCTGCCGTCCCTGTCCCTCGGTGGGAGCCTGCCCACCGGCGGCGGCTTGCCGGTCGTTGGCGGGGGGCTGCCCACCGGGGGCGGGCTTCCGATCGTCGGCGGCGGAGGTGCTCCTCTCGGTGGCGTGCCGCTTCCCCAGCT
>DATFGS010000599.1:0-15960 GCA_035249225.1 Candidatus Methylomirabilota bacterium
GGGCTCGAGAGAATGGGCGTGATGATGAGCAGGTGCACGAGCACGCCCAGCGCCGCGCCGATCCCGATCGCGGCGAGCCCGGCCAGCCAGAGCGGCCACGCGTAGAGGGTGACCAGGAAGTAGACCCCGTACATGCAGAGCGCGACCAGGTCCACGTACGCGATCCACACGATGTCGATCACGCCGAAGATCAGGTTGAGCCCCAGGGCCAGGAGCGCGAGCACCCCGCCGAGGAGGATGCCGTTGATCACCGCCTCGAGGAGGAAGATGGGCTCGATCACGATCAGAACCCCACGTAGGCCTGGCGCACGAAGTCCTGCTCGGCCAGGTCGGCGGCCCGGCCCTCGACCTTGATGCGCCCGACCTCGAGGAGATACGCGCGGTCCACCAGCTTGAGCACCTGCCGCACGTTCTGCTCGACGACCAGGATGGTGTAGCCCTCTTCGCGCACGCGCCGGATCAGGTCGAACAGGCGCAGCACCATGACCGGGGCCAGGCCCATGGACGGCTCGTCGAACAGGATCAGCTTGGGCCGGGACATGAGGGCCCGGCCCACCGCGAGCATCTGCTGCTCGCCGCCCGACAGGCTGCCCGCCCGCTGGGCGGACCGGTCGGCGAGCACCGGGAAGAGCGTGTAGACGCGCTCGAGGCTCTCGTGGAAGTGGGCGCGCGCGGCGGGCAGGAAGGCGCCCATCTTGAGGTTCTCGGCCACCGTGAGCAGCGGGAAGAGCCGGCGCCCCTCCGGCACGTGCGCGATGCCGTGGGCCACGATGTCGTAGGCGGGCTTGCCGGCCAGCTCGGCGCCCTCGAAGGTCACGCGGCCCGCGCGCGGCGCGATGAGGCCGGAGACCGCGCGCAACAGGGTGGTCTTGCCCGCGCCGTTGGGGCCCACCACCGCCACCGCCTCGCCCCGGCCCACGCGCAGGCTCACGTCCCAGAGCGCGGTGAAAGCGCCGTAGCCCGCGGTGACCCGGGAGAGCTCGAGCATCAGCTCAGCACCACCTTCTCGCCGAGGTACGCCTCGATCACCTGGGGATTCTCCGCGACCTCCCGCGGCGCCCCCTCCGCGATCTTCTCGCCGTGGTCGAGGACCACCAGGCGGTCCACCACCCGGAGCAGGGTGCTCATGATGTGCTCGACCCAGACGATCGTGATGCCGAGCTCGCCCCGGATGCGCCGGAGCATCTCGGCTGCGTCGTGCATCTCGGTGGGATCGAGTCCGCCCAGGCTCTCGTCGGCCAGCAGCAGGGTGGGGCGGGTGGCGAGCGCGCGCGCCAACTCGAGCTTCTTGAGCCCGCCCGCCCCGAGCGTCGAGGTGGTGGCGGTGGGATCGGTGGGCAGGCCGACCAGGGTGAGGATCTCCTGGGCGTGGCGGCGCGCCTCGGCTTCCGTGTTGCGCTGGGCCGCCCCGAAGTGGGCCGCCACCGCCACGTTCTCGAGGATGGTGAGCTTGCGGAAGGGGCGGGGGATCTGGAACGTCCGCGCGAGCCCGCGATGGCAGACCGCGTCGGGGGTGAGGCCGGCGATGTCGTGCTCCTTGAAGCGGATGGTGCCAGACGTCGGCAGCAGCGCGCCCGAGACGCAGTTGAAGCAGGTGGTCTTGCCGGAGCCGTTGGGGCCGATGAGGCCCAGGATCTCGCCGGGTTTGACCTCGAACGAGACCGCGTTCAGCGCGGTGAAGCCGCCGAACTGCTTGGTCAGCCGACTGATCGTGAGCACGCGGGGAGCCGGCGAGGCGGGGGCGACGGCCCCCGCCTCGCTCGAGGTCGGTCTAGCGGGCCGCCCAGGGGGACGAGGTGGGCAGCAGGACGGGCGCGTTGGGGGTGGCGATGATCTTGGGCCACACGTGGCGGAACTGGCCCTCGACCACCTGGTAGACCGCGGCGACCGCCCGCTCGTTCTGGCCGCGCATCGGATTGCCCTCGCCGAGGAACTTCACCCCGTAACCCTGCATGGTGCCGCCCTCCGGGATGTCGGTCTCCCGCGCGGCCTTGGCGAGCGCGTCCGCGGAGAAGCCGCCGTGCTTCTGGATCGCCCGCGGCAGCACGTCGTTGAGCAGGATCCACATGTTGTTGAAGCCCATCGAGACGTGGGGCGCGATGTTGTTGACCGGGACGTTGGGCTCGAAGGCCTTGTAGCGCTTCACCATCTCCTGGGTCAGGTCGGCCACGCCCGTCTTCAGGTTCTTGGCGTCGATGAGCTGCGAGGCGGGCGGGTCGGCGGTGTGGAAGCCCTCCACCTCGTTGCCGAAGGCCTCCTTCAGCTTGTCGAGCTGGCTGTGCCCGGCCCCGTGGCCCATGTAGGCCTTCACGCGCAGGCCCTGCTCCTTGGCCTGCCGGAGAAACAGGTTGATGTCCGGGTTGTACCCGGTGTGGAAGAGCACGTCGGGCCGGGACGCCCGCAGCTTGGTCACGAGCGAGGAGAGATCGGCGGCCTGCGCGGAGTAGCCTTCCTTCAGCACGATCTGCATCCCCAGCTTCTTGCCCTCGGACTCGTTGGCCGCGGCCACCCCGGCGCCGTAGGGCCCGTCCTCGTAGATGATGGCGATGCGCACGTCCTTGACCGGCTTCTTCAGCTTCTCGGGGGCGTAGGCCGCGATGTAGTCGACGCTGCCGGTGCCGAAGAGGCTGCCGTTGGGCTGGGGCCGGAAGGTGTACTGGAGATTCCGGTCCTTGAGCACCGCGTCGGCGATGGCGGTGGTGATCCACAGGAACTTCTTCTGCTTGTCCACGCGCTCCGCGATCGGCACCGCGTGGGCGCTCGAGTAGACGCCGGCCAGGATGTCCACCTTCTCGACGTTGAGCAGCCGCTCCGCCTCGTTGATCGCCACGTCGGCCTTGGACTGGCTGTCGCCGTCCACCTGGACGATCTTGTACTTGCCGAGCACCCCGCCCTTCTCGTTGACGTAGTCGATGATCATCTTGGCCCCGCGCCAGCAGTTGAGCGACCCGGCGGCGGAGAAGGGCCCGGAGTGATCGTAGAGCGTCCCGATCTTGATGGTCTGGCCCTGGGCCGCCGCCGGCGCGGCGGAGGCGGCGAGCAGCGCGAGCGCGGCCATCGCGGTCACGAAGGACTGGATGCGGCGAGACTTCATGGGTGCCTCCTCATTAAGGCTTGAGTTCCTGGACGGCGAGAGAAAAGTGCGCCAACCGTAGCACGCCCCCGGACGACCGGTCAACGAACGGATCAGGTCCGGCGGGCCTCCACGAGCCACTCGAGGCCCCGGCGCCGGTCGGCGGACCGCGCCGGCGGCCCGGCCCGCGCCACCTCGAAGCGGCCCGCGAGGGCCCGGTCGATGTCGTCCCGCGAGACGGGGAACGGCGGGCCGTCCCCGCCGTCTCGCAGCGGGAAGAAGCAGGCGAGCAGGAGCCCGCCCGGTCGCAGGATCGCGTGGAGCGCGCGCACGTACTCCGCGCGGCGGGCGGGATCGATGGCGCAGAAGCACGTGTACTCCCACACCCCGTCGAACGCCCGCGGGTAGTCGAGGCCGAGCGTGAACACGTCACGCTGCTCCACCATCACGTCGACCCCATCCTGCGCGGCGAGCCGCCGCGCCTCCGCCACCGCCGAATCCGCGAAATCGAACGCGGTGACCCGGTACCCGTGCCGAGCCAGCAGGCGCGCGTCATGCCCGCGCCCCGCCCCCGGCACCGCCACCCGCGCCCGCGCTCCCTCGAACGTGCCGCCGGCCGCCAGCCAGTCTTCCAGCACCGGCGAGGCCCGGCCGAGCTCCCAGCCGTCCTGGGCGGCCGCGTAGAGGCCGTCCCAGAAGACGGCCGAGCTCACGGGTGAGCGATCCGGGTCCACTCGAGTCCCTGGAAGTCGGGAATGGTGCGCTCCGCGCCGGCCTCGACCAGCTCGGCGTCGGTGTGCGCGGTGGTGACGCCGATCACCCGCATGCCCGCGGTCCGCGCGGCCTGCACGCCGACGAGCGCGTCCTCGAACACCACGCAGGCGGTCGCGGCCACGCGGAGCCGCCGCGCGGCCTGCGTCCACACCTCCGGATCGGGCTTGCCGAGCATGACGTCGTCGGAGGTCACCACGACGTCGAAGTAACGCAGGAGCCCGAGATCGTCGAGCAGGCGCTCGGCGTCCCACCGCGAGGCGGAGGTGCCGACCGCCCGCGGGATACCCGCGCGCGCCAGCGACGCGAGGAACTCGGGCACGCCGGGCACCGGCTCGATCCCGTTCTGCGCGCGCTGCTGGTAGAGGTCTCGCTTGCGGCGGGCCAGACGGCGGGCCTCCGCCCCGCTCATGCGCCGCCCCAGCAGCAGCGGGATCGCCTCCTCGCTGGGCCGCCCGATGGTCAGCCGCCAGTGCTCGGGATCGGGCGGCTCGGTTCCGAGCTCCGCGAGCAGGGCCCGCCACGCGTGCCGATGGTGCGCGCCGCTATCGATCAGCACCCCGTCCATGTCGAAGATCGCGCACGAGCTCACGGCAAAGGAGCCAGAACCAGCGCGTAGCGGTAGACGGTTGTCCGCGGCCCGGGGGAGCGCGGGGGCCATTTCCTGGCATATGGAGAGCCGGAAGACTTAGAGGGTAAGGAGCCGGACGGTCGTCCGCGAACCCTCACCGCAGACGATACAGCGGAGCCAGCAGGTGAAACGTCTCCCGCGCCGCCCGCGCGTACTCGCGAGGCTTCCACTTCGCCGCTTCCTCCGCGGGGACGCAGCGGCCGAGGACGAACTGGCCGTCGCGCGTGCGCAGCAGCTCGTCACCGAGGCGGGCCACCGCGTCGGCGGGCAAGTCGGTGAGGATGGCCGAGGGGGCCTCGTCGTGCTCGTCCTTGAACCAGCCCAGGCCCTTGGCCCGGCGCAGGACGGGGACGAGCTGGGGCGTGTGCCGCTTCCAGGCCGCGATCCAGCGCTTCTTGTGCGCGTGCTCGGGCCCGGCCTCGAAGAGGAAGCGGACCCCGGTGCGCGAGACCGCCACCTTGAAGTGGCAATGCTTCTTGTAGCCGCGTCGGTCCAGCGCGAAGGCCACCCAGGTGTCGTCGGGCGGGTTCACGGTGCGCCGCATGTGCTTGGCCACGTGCGCGAAGGCCTCCGCGCCGCCGATGCGCGCCACGTCGGGGAGCAGCTCGCGCCCGACCGCCTCGAGCTTGGGACGGATGCGGCCCTTGATCGCTTCCATGCGGGGCTTGAAGCCGGGGATGTCGAACACCTTGAAGTCGGACGGCGTGAAGCCCCTGAACGACATGCGGGGACCTCCTTCTACTCCGGCTCGTACACGGTGTCGGGATCGAGCGGGAAGATGGGGCGTCGGACGCGCCGGTAGTCGAAGCGCGCGAGGTTGGACGAGGACAGCCCCGGCGCGTCCACCTCGATGATCTCCTTGGCGATCGGCTCGAACGCCGCGCGGTAGTGGATCGTGGACTTCACGACCAGAATCTTCTCCCGGAGGGGGTCGATCCCGACGAACCGGATCATCTCCGGGTCGAGGGTCTGCCAGCGGTAGGAGATGAGTATCACCTTTACGTCGTTCGCGTCCAGTACCGCGGTGGTCCCGAGCCGGCCCGGCAGCCCGGTCATCATCGGCCCGCGATGGATGAATCGCCCGTCGGAGAGCGTGCGCACCGTGCCGGTCACCCGCACCGGCGCGCCGTGGCGATCGTCCACCTTGCCGCCCACGTCGAGGGTCACCGAGGCGCCGACCCCCGCCTTCACGCACGCCCGCACCGCGGCCGCGTCCCAGATGCACGCGACGGTGGCGTTCCGCGCGCCCACCCGGAGCAGCTCGCGGAGGATCTCGGTGCCGTCGCCCGCCGCGCCGCCGCCGGTGTTGTCGGCCATGTCCGCGAGGACGATGGGCCGGCCGTCGGCGGCGAGGGCCTTGGCCACCGCGTCCTTCACCGGCAGCGCGGTGTGGATGAACTCGTGCCGGTGCTCCCAGGCCACGCGCGCGAGCCGGTCGGCGAGCCGCTCCGCGAGGGCCTTGTCGTCGTCCGTCACCACGTAGATGCCGAGGCCCGCGTCGGGAATATCCGCGTAGGGGAAGCCCGCGAAGAGCGAGACCGAGATGACCTTGGGGTCCTTCTCCATCTCGTCGGCCAGGTCGTAGAGGCGGCGCATCGGTCCGCGCGCGGTGCCCTGGCGGCCGAGCGGCGGCATGAGCGGCGGCTTGCGCCAGGCCGCGGTCGGCTTGAGGCGGCCGGCGATCACCTCGGCGAGCCGCTCCGCCGCCTCCACGCCGCGCTCGGCCATGTCCACGTGCGGGTAGGTCTTGTAGCCGTGCAGGAGGTCGGCTCCCGCGACCATGTCCCGGCCCAGGTTGCCGTGGAAGTCGAGCGTCACCGCGATCGGCACGTCGGGACCGACCGCCTGACGCACCGCCGCGATGATGTCGCCCTCCCCGTCGTCCACGCCTTCCGGCACCATCGCGCCGTGCAGGTCGAGGAGCACGCCGTCGAGCCGGCCCGCGGCCTTCAGATCGGTCAGCATGCGCTGCTTGACGTGCTGGTAGATGTCGCGCGTGACGAGGCCGGCGGGCGACGCGGAGGCCGCGACCGACGGCAGCAGGATGAGCCCCAGGCGCTCGGCCGCCGCGATCATCCCGCCCAGGCACGTGCCGGTGCCGCGATAGGTTTCGACGATCTCGCCGCCGTAGCTCAGGTCGCGCGCCTCGAACTGGGCGCGGTCGGTGGGGACGTTGCTGAACGTGTTGGTCTCGTGCGACAGCATCGCGAGAAACACTCTCACGCGGGTCTCCTGTAGAATGGCGCCCCAGGGAAAAGGAGGGAATCATGGCCGACGCGTCGTGCTTTCACAACCTGAAGGAGGGCGGCATCCCGCGGCAGCTCGCGGAGGGACTGAGCGCCCGCGTGTTTCCGGGCGAGCACCTCATGCTCTCGGTGGTGGAGATCCAGCCCGGCTCGGTGTCCCCGGTGCACTCGCACGCCAACGAGCAGTGGGGGGTGTGCCTCGAGGGCGAGTGGATCCGGATCCAGGACGGGGTCGAGCATCCGGTCAAGGCGGGCGACTTCTGGCAGACGCCGCCCCACGTGCCGCACGGCGGCCGCGCCACCCACAAGCGCGCGGTGGTGCTCGACATCTTTTCGCCGCCGCGCGAGGAGTACAAGAAGGCCGGCTCCGGCTACAAGTGACCGGCGGGCCCTCATAGCTTCATGTGGGGGTCGAGCCAGTCGCGGAGCGCGTTGCCCATGAGGTTGATCACGAGGGTGGTGACGAAGATGGCGGCGCCCGGGAAGGCGGCGATCCACCACGAGTTGAGCATGTAGACCCGGCCGTCCCCGAGCATGTTGCCCCAGGCGGGAGTGGGCGGCTGGATCCCCAGACCGAGGAACGACAGGAACGACTCGAGGATGATCACCTGCGGGATCTGCAACGTGGCGACGACCGTGATCGCCGAGACCAGGTTGGGGAGAATCTGTCCGAAGATGATGCGCGCGTGGCTCATCCCGAGCGCTCGGCCGGCGACCACGAAATCGCGCTCCCGGAGGGCCATCGTCTCGGCCCGGATCACCCGCGCGTAGATCGGCCACCCGGCCATCGACAGGACGAAGATCATGTTGGGCAGGCTCGGCCCGAGCACCGCGATCACCGCCAGCGCCAGCAGCACGAACGGGAACGTGAGCATGACGTTGATCATCGTCATGATGAGCCAGTCGACCCGGCCTCCGAAGTAGCCCGCGGCGAGCCCCAGCAGCACCCCGATGGTGGAAGAGACCATGACCGCGGCGACCCCGATCAGGAGGGAGACGCGTCCTCCGTAGATCAGCCGCGAGAGGAGATCGCGCCCGATCTGATCGGTGCCGAGCCAGTGGTCGGTCTTGCCGCCCGCCATCCACGCGGGCGGCCCGAGCCGGTGCTGGATGTCGACCTCCACCGGGCTGTACGGCGCGAGCCACGGTGCGGCGAGGCTGACGAGGACGATCAGGAGCAGGACCAGCGTGGCGACCAGCCCCCACTTGAGCCGCCAGAGCCGGCGCAGCGGGCGCGGGCCCGCGGGAGAGCGCTCGGAGGCGGCGCCCGCCGTCTCCAGGACCACGTCGCCGACCGGCACCGCCGTCACCCGCCCACCCGGATCCGCGGGTCGATGAACCCGACGATCATGTCCACCAGGAAGTTGATCGTCACGATGACGAGGGCGAGAAGCACCACCGCGCACTGCACCACCGGGAAGTCCTGGTTGCGGATCGAGTCCACCGTCAGGGTGGCCACGCCGGGCCAGGCGAAGACGGTCTCGGTGACGACCGCGCCGCCCAGGAGCTGGCCGAACTGCAGCCCGACCACGGTGATCACCGGGATGCACGCGTTGCGGAAGGCGTGCTTGGCCACCACCATCCACTCCGCCACCCCCTTGGCGCGCGCGGTCTTGATGTAGTCCGTGCTCATGACCTCGATCACGCCGGAGCGGACGAGGCGCATGGTGATCGGGGCCAGGAAGGCGCCGAGGGTGAAGGCGGGCATGAGGAAGTGCTGCCAGCTCCCGTACCCGGACGCGGGCAGGAGCTTCAGCCACACCGCGAAGATGATGATGAGCATGATGCCGAGCCAGAAGAGGGGCATCGCCTGGCCCGCCACCGCGAAGACCGTGCAGAGATTGTCGATCAAGGAATGGCGCTTGAGCGCGGCCAGGATGCCCAGGGGCAGGGAGATCAGGAGGGCCATCGCGAGCCCCGCGGTGGTCAGGTAGAGGGTGAAGGGCATGCGCTCCATCACGAGCTTGAAGGCGGGGGTGTCGGCGTACCAGGACTTGCCGAAGTCGCCCTGCACCGCGCGGCTCGCGAACTTCCAGTACTGCACGTAGACGGGCTGGTCGAGCCCGAGCAGCTTGTAGTAGCGCGCGTACTCCTCCTTGCCCGCGTTCTGGGGCAGGAGCAGGGTGACCGGGTCGCCGATCACGTGCAGGATCGCGAAGGAGAGCATGGAGATCCCGACGATGACGACCGCGAGCTGGACGACCTGGCGGAGGACGTAGCCCTTCATGAAAGCGGGGGCCGACCGGCGTGCGCCGATCGGCCCCGAAACCTGTCTGCTTACTTCTTCCGCGGGGTCACGATGAACATGCGGTCCACTTCGTCGGCGGGCGCCTCGTACTCGACCCGGTTCGAGATGCCCCACACTCCGCGCAGCCCCCACTTGTAGAGGTAGGCCGCGTCGTCGAAGAGCAGCTTCTGGGCCTTCACGTAGGTCTCCGTGCGCTTCTTGGCGTCCAGGGTCGAGCGGCCCTGGCTGATCAGGTCGTCGAGAGCCGGGTTGCAGTAGTAGCTGTAGTTCTCGCCGCACTTGAAGACGTCGTACAGGATCGCGTCGGCGTCGAAGACCGAGTAGTAGCCCCAGGACCAGTTGAACATGGAGCCGGCCTTGCCGTCCTTGATCCGCGCCACCAGCACCGTGTTGTCGCCGATGAAGTTGCGCTTCACCCGGAAGCCGGCCTTGGTCATGTCGGCGACGATCGCGTCGTTGGTCTGCTGGATCGCGGGCTCCACGATGGGCGGGCCCTCGTGGAACACGATGTCCACCCCGTTCGGGAAGCCGGCCTCGGCCAGGAGCTTCTTGGCCGCCGCGATGTCCTGCTTGTAGGGCTTGAGGTTCGGGTCCCAGCCGAAGGCCATCGGGTTGATGCCGGTCGCGGTGCGGTCGCCCAGCCCGTTCAGCACGTGCTTGATGATGGCGTCGCTGTCCACCGCCAGGTTCGCGGCCTGGCGCACCCGCTTGTCGGTGAAGGGGTTGGGACCGCTGCGGGCCGCCTGGTCGAGCTGCAGCATCGCGGTGCGGAGGATCGGCGAGGTCGCGGTGCGCGCCGAGCCCGACTTGTTGATGACGTCCATCTGGTCGGGCGGGATCGCCTTGATGATGTCCACGCCGCCCGAGAGCAGCTCGGCGATCTCGGTGGCCTTCTCGGGGATGATGCGCACCTTCACGTACTTGAAGGCCGGCTTGGGCCCCCAGTAGTCGTCGTTGCGCACCAGCATGTGCTCCTGCTTGCGGCTCCACTTGACCAGCTTGTAGGGCCCGGTGCCGATCGGGTTCTCCTGCATGAAGTCGTGGCCCTTCTCGCGGATCACCTTCTCGGACTGCATGACCTGGGCGGTGAGCCGCTCCACGAAGAGCGGGTAGGGCCCGTCGGTCTTGAAGCGGACCGTGTAGTCGTCCACGATCTCGACGGTCTTGATCTTGGCGTGGTTGCCCCGGGCGGTCATCTTCTTGGCCGGATCCAGCACGCGGTCGAAGGTGGCCTTGACGTCCTTGGCGGTGAAGGGCGTGCCGTCGTGGAACTTGACGCCCTGGCGCAGCTTCACCTCCCAGGTGGTGTCGTCGATCGCCTTCCACGAGGTGGCCAGGTTCGGCCCGACCTTGCGGGTCTTGAGATCGCGCACCGCGAGGTGGTCGAAGACGTGGTAGCCGAGGATGATCGCCTCGCGCAGCACCGAGTTGGGCGGGTCCCAATTATCGATGTCCGACTGGAGCGAGTAGATGAGGGTCTCTTCCCTCGTCTGGGCGGAAGCCGCCGGGACGAGCCCGAGGCCGACCACGAAGAGCAGGGCGAAGCTGACGGCGAGAATACGGCGCATGAAAGCCTCCTTGCGATGTAGGGCGACGGCTGGCGCAGGGTGGGAACCGAGCATCTGGGTGCAGGAACAATAGCCGTGAGGGCCCGGGCAGTCAAGGCGTCCCCGGGTGTGCTAATGAGGAGGAGCCCATGATCCCGACCCTCGAGACGCCCCGCCTCCGCCTGCGCCCGCTGGCCGAGACCGACGAGGCCGACCTGGTCGCGCTCGACAGCGACCCCGAGGTGATGCGGTACGTGGGCAGCCCGGCCGGCGTCAAGAGCCCGGCCGAGACGGTGGAGCGCGCGCGGCTGCGCATCCGCGAGACCCGGCGCGGCGACTACGAGCCCCTGGGCTTCTGGCGGATCGAGAGCCGCCGCGACGGCACGTTCCACGGGGTCGGCGCCCTCATCCGGATGCCGGACGGCGGTGACGTCGAGGTCGCGTACCGGCTCGCCCGGAGCGCGTGGGGCCTGGGCATCGCCACCGAGGCGGCGGGCGCCCTCGTGGCCCGCGCGCTGGGGCCGCTGGCGCTGCCCCGGGTGGTCGCGGTGACCTATCCGGAGAACCAGGCCTCCCAGCGGGTGCTGGACAAGCTCGGCTTCGAGCGGCGCGGCATCCGCGAATACAAAGGAGTCCAGGCGACGTACCACGTTCTCACCGCCTCCGCCTGGGCGGCGCGGCCCGGGCCGGGCGGTTCTGTTCATTGACTTTATCCGGCCCGGACCGCCATACTTAACTCGCTGTTCGCGCACACTTATGGCTCCCTCATCGGTCTTCCTGGTAACCGGCGGCGCGGGCTTCATCGGCTCGCACATCGTCGAGCGCCTTCTCGGCGAGGGGCACCGGGTCCGGGTGCTCGACAACTTCTCGACCGGCAGCCGGGCCAATCTCGACTTCGCCCGGGGCAACCGGCGGCTCGAGATCATCCGGGGCGAGCTGGCCAACCTCAAGACGGTCGAGCGGGCGATCCGGGGCGTGACCGCGGTCTTCCACCAGGCCGCGATGCGCTCGGTGCCCCGCTCGGTGGCCGATCCGCTGGGCGCCAACGCCTCCAACGTGACCGGCACGCTCCACGTGCTGCACGCGGCCGCGAAGCAGAAGAAGAAGCCGCGCGTGGTCTACGCCTCGTCGTCCTCGGTGTACGGCGACCGGCCCGACCTGCCCAAGCGCGAGGACCAGCCGACCGCTCCGATCTCGCCCTACGCGGCGACCAAGGTGACCGGTGAGCTGTACGCCTCGGTGTGGAGCCGCCTGATGGGCGTCGAGACGGTGGGACTGCGCTACTTCAACGTGTTCGGCCCCCGCCAGGATCCCAAGAGCGAGTACGCGGCGGTGATCCCCCGCTTCATCCTGTGGGGCCAGACCGGCAAGCCGCTGCAGGTCCACGGCGACGGCACCCAGTCGCGCGACTTCACCTACATCGACAACGTGGTCTCGGCCAACCTGCTCGCCGCCCGCGCGGAGGGCAGCCGCGCCTCCGGGAAGAGCTACAACGTGGGCTGCGGCAGCCGGACGAGCCTGCTCGAGATCATCGGCAAGCTGGAGGCGATGCTGGGGCACCCGTTCGAGCGCAAGCACTCGCCGACCCGCGCGGGCGACGTCCCGCATACGCTGGCCGACGTGAGCGCGGCCAAGCGCGACCTCGGCTACGAGCCGGTGGTGGAGTTCGACGAAGGCCTCCGGCGGACGGTGGAGTTCTTCACGGGGAGGAAACTCGGATGAAGCGATTCGCGACCACGACGGTGATCGCCGCGCTCTGCGCGGCGGTGTTGGCAGCGCCCGTCACCGCCCAGAGCCCGGGCGCCCTGGTGATCCAGGTCGCCACCGAGCCGCCCGGGCTCGATCTGACCTCCAACCCCTCCTCGGCCATCGCGGCGGTGGTCTTCGACAACGTCCAGGAGGGGCTGATCAAGATCGACCGCACCGGCAAGATGGTGCCGTGGCTGGCCGAGCGCTGGTACACCACCGACAGCAAGAACTACACGTTCTTCCTGCGGAAGGGCGTGCGCTTCCACAACGGGCGCGAGATGAAGGCGGCCGACGTGAAGTTCGCGCTGGACCGCGCGATGAACCCCGAGACCAAGCATCCCTACCGTACCCAGTACGACGCCATCCAGGACGTGATCGTCAAGGACGACTACACGGTCACGGTCACGCTCAAGAGGCCGGACGCCACCTTCCTCTACACGATGGCGCGGCAGGGCTCGGTGATCTATCCGAGAGAGGCGGTGGAGACGCTCAAGAGCCAGCCGATGGGCACCGGGCCCTTCACGGTGGCCGAATGGGTGCGCAACGACCGCATCGTGCTCGCCAAGAACAAGGACTACTGGGTGAAGGGGCTGCCCAAGCTCGACCGGGTGGTCTACCGATTCATCCCCGACCCCAACGCCGCGCTGGCCGCGCTCAAGGCCGGGGACGTGGACGTCTCCGCCTTCGGCATCGGGCCCGAGAGCGTGGACGAGCTCAAGAAGGACGCGCGCTTCCAGGTCATCGTGGGCGACACCACCAACGACGTGACGCTCTCGATGAACAACAGCAAGAAGCCCTTCTCGGACCAGCGCGTGCGCCTGGCCATCACCCACGCGATCAACAAGGAAGAGGTCCTCAAGGGGGCGATGTTCGGCTACGGGAAGATCCTCGGCTCCAACGTGGATCCGACCAATCCCTACTTCGTCGACGTCTCCAAGCGCGTGACCTACGATCCGGCCAAGGCCAAGAAGCTCCTCGCGGAGGCGGGCTACCCGAACGGCTTCGAGGCGGTCTTCAAGGTGGCGCCGCAGTACTACTACACGGTGCGCTCGGCCGAGGTCATCGTGAGCCAGCTCGCCAAGGTGGGCATCCGCGCCAGCATCCAGCAGATCGAGTGGGGCCAGTGGCTCTCGCAGGTCTTCTGCCTGGCTCCCTGCCAGAACCCCGACTACGACATGTCGATCATCGGACACGCCGAGGCGTTCGACATCGGCAACTTCGCCAACCCCAAGTACTATTTCCGCTGGGACAGCGCGGCCTTCCAGAAGCTCTACCTGGATTCGCAGGTCACGGTGGACGAGAAGAAGCGCAAGGATCTCTACGTGAAGATGCAGGAGATGCTGGCCGACGAGGCGCCCGCGGTGTGGCTCTACATGCACCCGCGGCTCGTGGTGACCAAGAAGGGCGTCACCGGCATCTGGAAGGACCTGCCGCTTCCCGTCCTCGACCTCTCCGAGGTGGCCTGGCAGAAGTGACGCTCCCTCACCCTCTCCCCCTCCCGGGGGAGAGGGCAGGGTGAGGGGGCGCGGTTGCAGCGATACGTCGTCCGCCGCGTCGCCGCGCTCGCCGCCACCCTCGTCTTCGTCTCGCTCCTGGTCTTCACGGTGGTCCGCGTGCTGCCCGGCGACCCCGCCCTGATCATTCTCGGGCTCGAGGCCAATGCGGACTCGGTGGCCCGCGTGCGGCAGGAGCTCGGCCTCGATCGTCCCATGGCGGTGCAGTACGCCCACTGGGTGGGCAGGGCGCTGCGCGGCGACCTGGGCCGCTCGATCCAGTACGACCTGCCGGTCTCGACCCTGATCCTGACCCGTCTGACCGTGACGCTGCCGCTGACCCTGCTGGCCGCCGGGCTGATGATCGCCGCGGCCATCCCGCTCGGCGTCTTCGCGGCCACCCGGCACCGGCGCTGGGGCGACTACCTGACGATGACCCTGTCCCAGCTCGGGGTCGCGGTACCCGGCTTCTGGGCCGGCCTGCTCCTGATCCTGTTCTTCTCGGTGCACCTCGGCTGGGTCCGGGCGGGCGGCTTCGACGGCTGGGGGCAGGGGTTCTGGCCCGCGCTGCGCTCGCTGCTGATGCCCGCGGCGGCGCTGGGCCTCTTCCAGTTCGCGGTGCTCGCCCGCACCACCCGCTCCGCGGTGCTGGAAGTGCTGCGCGAGGAGTACGTGAAGACGGCACGCGCCAAGGGCCTGGCCGAGCGCGGCGTCCTGTTCCGCCACGCGCTGCGCAACGCGCTGATCCCGATCGTCACGGTGGCCGGGGTGCAGCTCGGCCAGCTCCTGGCCGGCAGCATCATCCTCGAATCCGTGTTCTACCTGCCCGGCCTCGGCCGGCTCACCCTGGCCGCCATCAGCGCCCGCGACCTGCCGGTGGTGCAGGGGGTCGTGCTCTTCGTGGCCTCGATGATCGTGCTGGTGAACGCGGCGGTGGACATCCTCTATGGCCTGCTCGACCCCCGCATCCGCTATGGCTGACCGTGCGTAGACGCCCCGGTCGGCACGTGACGTTCGTGATCGGCCTCGTCATCACCCTGGTCCTGATCGCCACCGCCGCGGTGAGCCTGGTTTACACGCCCCGCGACCCGCTCGAGATGTCCATCGCGGGCCGCCTGCAGGGCCCGACCCTGGCGCACCCGCTCGGTACCGACCAGTTCGGCCGCGACCTGCTCTCCCGGGTGATGCGGGGCGCCATCACCGCGATCCTGGTCGGCGTGATCGCGGTGGCCATCGGGATGCTGGTGGGCGTGGCCTTCGGCATGCTCTCCGGGTACTTCGGCGGCTGGCTGGACGAGGGGTTCATGCGGCTGGTCGACGCCATCCAGGGCTTTCCCGCCATTCTCTCCGCGCTCCTGCTCGCCGCGGTGTTCCGGCCCACGCTCTCCATCTCCATGATCGCGATCGGGGTCGCCTTCCTGCCCGTGTTCGCCCGCCTCACCCGCGCGAGCTTCCTCGAGTTCCGCGACCGCGATTTCGTGGTGGCGGCCCGCGCGCTGGGGGCCGGGGACGGCGCGGTCATCGGCCGGCACATCCTGCCCAACACGCTGCCGCCGCTCATCGTTCAGGCCACCATCAGCTTCCCGGTGGCCATCCTGGCCGAGGCGGGCCTGTCCTACCTGGGGCTCGGGACCCAGCCGCCCAACCCGTCGTGGGGCCTCATGCTCCGAGAAGCACAAGCGTTCCTCACCCTCAACCCGTGGTATGCCATCTTCCCCGGCGGCGCCATCGCGCTGACCGTCCTGGGGCTCAACCTGCTGGGCGACGGGCTCAGAGATCTCCTCGATCCCAAGACGGCGACGTGACGGCGGGTTCCCGACGTGCGGTTTGTCCCCCTCCAGAACGGGGGAGTGTGCTAGCCTTGAATCGGTGCCGGTTCTCAGGGTAGGCGGAGTTGGGCCGGCGTTCCCGCGAGCCAACGCCTTCAAAAACTAGAGCAGAGACCAAGAACAAGGAGATTCATACGTGCTTCGACCGCTTCTGTACGTTCTCGGCACTCTCCTGGTGACGCAGGCCGCCGTCATCGCGACGTCGGTGTACCTGCATCGGGGGCTCGCGCATCGCGCGCTCAATCTGCACCCGCTCGCGGACTGGGCCTTCCGCTTCGTGCTCTGGTTCACCACCGGGCAGAACCGCCGCGAGTGGGTGGCGGTGCATCGCAAGCATCACGCCTTCACCGACACCGAGCGGGACCCCCACAGC
>DATFGS010000600.1:0-19576 GCA_035249225.1 Candidatus Methylomirabilota bacterium
CACGGTGGCGCCGACGAGACGCCCCGGCATCCGGCGCACCAGCTCCTGCTTGGCCGCGAACACGCCCAGGTTGGGGCCGCCGAAGCTCATCGGCACCCCGAGCCCCTGCCCCTCGCCCACCACGATGTCCGCGCCGCAGGCACCCGGCGGCGTGAGCAGCCCCAGGTTGATCGGATCGGCGACCACGATCAGGAGCGCGCCCGCCTCGTGGGCGACGTCCGCGATCGCCCGGACGTCCTCGAGGCAGCCGAAGAAGTTCGGGTACTGGATCACCACCGCCGCGGAGTGCTTGGAGAGCGCCTTGCGGAGCGCGTCCGCGTCGGTGATCCCGTCGCCCAGCGGCGCCGACTTGATCTTGAGCCCGGGCCCCTCGACGTAGGTCTCCACCACCTGGCGGTAGAGCGGGTTCACCCCGCGCGAGATCACCAAGGTGTCGCGCCCGGTCACCGAGTGGGCCATCAGCGTGGCCTCGGCCAGCGAGGAGGCGCCGTCGTAGATGGAGGCGTTCGCCACGTCCATGCCGGTCAGCTCCGCCATCATGGTCTGGTACTCGAAGATCGAGCGGAGCGTGCCCTGGCTGGCTTCCGGCTGGTACGGGGTGTAGGCGGTGAAGAACTCGCCGCGGGAGATCAGATGGTTGATCGGGCTGGGGATCGCGTGATCGTAGGAGCCCGCCCCGAGGAAGCAGGCGTGGTCGTCCGCGCCCGCGTTGAGCCCGGCCATGCGCTGCAGGTGCCGGATGAGATCGGTCTCGGCCATCGCGCGCGGCAGGTTGAGCGGCCGCGACAGCCGGGCCTTGGTCGGGATGCGGACCAGCAGATCCTCGATCGATCCGGCCCCGATGATCCCCAGCATCTCCTTCTGCTGGACGGACGTGTTGGAGATGTAGCGCATGCTAGTGCCCGCCGCCCGCGGTGAGCTTCTCGTAGTCCCCCGGGCTCATGAGCCCGTCCACGTCCTTGGGGTTGGTCATCTTGATCACGAGCATCCAGCCCTGGCCATAGGGGTCGCTGTTCACCAGCTCGGGCTTCTTCGGCAGCTCCGCGTTGACCTCGACCACCTCGCCCGAGACCGGCGCGAAGAGATCGGAGACCGCCTTGACCGACTCGACGACCCCGAAGGTCTTCAGCGCGGTGACCTTGGCGCCCACCTTGGGCAGCTCGATGAAGACCACGTCGCCGAGCTGCTCCTGGGCGAAGGCGGTGATGCCGATGCGGGCGCGGTCGCCCTCCACCTTGGCCCACTCGTGCTCGCGCGTGTACCTGAGCTCCGCCGGAACGTTCGCCATCGACTTCTCTCCTAGGCCTTCTTGGTGTGCGAGGGATAGAAGGGGGTCTTGACCACGCGGGCGGCGTGGGCGGTGCCCCGGATCTCCACGGCCAGCTCGCTGCCCACCGCGGCCAGCGCGGAGGGAACGTACCCCATCCCGATCGAGCGCTCCACCGACGGCCCGAACGAGCCCGAGGTGACCACGCCGACCGGGGCGCCTCCTCCGATGAGACGGTAGCCGTGGCGGGGCACCGCGCGCTCCGCCATCTCGAAGCCCACCAGCCGGCGGGCGATCCCGCGCGCCCGGAGCGCCTCGATGGCCTCGCGGCCGACGAACTCGCCCTTGGCGGGCTTGACCACCCAGCCGAGCCCCGCCTCGAGCGGGTTCGTGGTCTGGTCGATGTCGTTGCCGTAGAGCGCATACTTCATCTCGAGCCGGAGGGTGTCGCGCGCGCCGAGCCCGATCGCCTGGATCCCGTCCGGACGGCCCGCCTCGATCAGGGCGGCCCACAGGCGCTCGGCCCCGCCCGCGGCGACGTAGAGCTCGAAGCCGTCCTCCCCGGTGTAGCCGGTGCGCGAGATGATCGCGGGCACCCCCGCCACCGCCCCGCGGGCGAAGTGGTAGTACGCGATCCCGGTCACGTCGCGGTCGGCGAGGCGGGCGACCAGCGCTTCCGCCTTCGGGCCCTGCACCGCGAGCAGCGCGGTCTCGTCGCTCACGTTCCTCCACTCGGCGCGGCCGACGCTGTGCGCGGTGACCCACGCCCAGTCCTTGTCGATGTTGGAGGCGTTGACCACGAGCATGTAGTGGTCGGGGGCCAGGCGGTACACCGTGAGGTCGTCCACGATGCCGCCCTCCGGGTAGCAGAGGGCCGCGTACTGGACCTGGCCGATCTCGAGCGTGGCCGCGTCGTTGGTGCAGAGACGCTGGACCGCGGCGAGCGCGTCGGGGCCGCGCACCTCGAACTCGCCCATGTGGCTGATGTCGAACAGGCCGACCGCGCGGCGCACCGTCCGATGCTCCTCGATGATCCCGGTGTACTGCACCGGCATGTCCCAGCCGCCGAAGGGGACCATCTTCGCCCCCGCCTTGACGTGGACGTCGCGCAGCGGGGTGCGCTTGAGCGGAGTGGACGCGGTGGTGTCCGTCATCTGGATGCCCGGGGCGCCCTCATCTTAATGGATGGGCGCCGGGGTCGCAACGATCCGGTATCCGCGGCTCTCCATGCAGGCGATCCACGCGCGCTCGAAGCGGGAGTGCCCGCTCACGCTGATCGCGCCGCCCGCGATCCCACCCGCGCCCGCGCCCGCGATCAGCCCGTCGCTGGCCGTCGACGTCGCGACGGTCGGCGGCAGCCCGGTGATGAAGCCGCCGAGCGCGGCGCCGCTCGTCCCGAGGACGAACACGTTGCGCAGGGCGTTGGCCAGCGGGGAGTCGTCGCCGTTGTAGTTGTGCCGGTAGCCCACCTCGGCCTTGCAGTCGGCCGCGTCGAGCTTGTGCTGGGTCGTGGTCTGCTCGCGGGTGGCCGCGGTCTCCGGCAGCCGGGCCACCGAGCAGCCCGGGGCCAGCAGCGCGGCGAGGAGGGCGAGGGCGGCGGCGCGGCCGGTCATCAGTGGGCGGGCAGCCAGTCGCGCAGGGGTTTGACCTGGCAGCCGGCCTTCTCCAGCGCTTCCCGCACGGTTCGCACGATCCGCTCGGCGCCGGGGGTGTCGCCGTGGCAGCAGATGGTCTGCACCGAGATGTCGATGTCCACGCCGTCCATCGTGCGCACCTTGCCGTGCATCGCCATCTGCACCGCCTGCGCGGCGGCCCGGGCCGGGTCGGTGATGAGCGAGCCCGCGATCTTTCGGGAGACCAGGGTGCCGTCCACGTTGTAGGCCCGGTCCGCGAAGCCCTCGGAGGCCACGCGGGCTCCCATCTTCCGGCAGGTGGCGTCGTAGCGGCCGGACGCGAGCGTCATCAGGATCAGGCCCGAGTCCATCGCGGACTGGCCGGCCGCGGTGGCGAGGGCCTCGTCGGCCTCCATCATGTTGTAGAGGATGCCGTGGGGCTTCATGTGCTGCAGCTCCGCCCCCGCCGCGCGCGCCACCTCGCGCAGCGCGCCGGTCTGGTAGCAGAGATAGTCCTGCAGCTCGCGCTGGCTCACGTCCATCTTGCGGCGGCCGAAGCCCATGAGATCGGGCAGCGAGGGGTGGGCGCCGAGCGCCACCCGGTGGGTCAGCGCCAGCTCCACCGTCCTCCGCATGATGTGCGGGTCGCCGCCGTGGAAGCCGCAGGCCACGTTGGCGGAGCTGATGAACGGCATGATGGCCTCGTCGGCGCCGAGCGTCCAGCGCCCGTACGACTCGCCCATGTCGCAGTTGAGATCGATCTTCTTCATGACCGGGACTCGAGGACGCGCCCGAGCGTCTCGACGAAGCGGTCCACGTCGGCGTCGGTCATGGCCAGCGAGCAGGCGCCGAGGCCGCGCTGGGAGAGCAGCACGCCCTCGTTGACCAGGGCCAGGAAGGCGCGCGCGGGCGCCTTCGGATCCTCGGGCCGCGCGGAGCGGTAGTCGCTGAGCTTCTTCTTGGTGTGGTGCAGCCAGAAGAGCGAGCCCACCCCGGTGATCTGACCCGCGTAGCCCTTCTTGCGCAGGAGACGCCGCACCCCGTCGCGCAGCCGGTCGCCGAGCGCGTCGAGGCGCGCGTAGGCCTCCGGGGTGAGCTGCTCCAGGGTGGCGATGCCGCCCGCCATCGTGAGCGGGTTGGCGTTGAAGGTGCCGCCGTGGTTGATGCGGCCCTTGCCGTCGCGCGGGTCGTAGTAGTTCATCACGTCCGCGCGGCCCCCGAAGGCGCCCACCGCGAGGCCGCCGCCGATGATCTTGCCGAGCGTGGTGAGATCGGGCCGGATGTCGAAGCGCTCCTGGGCCCCGCCGCGACCGATCCGGAACGAGATCACCTCGTCGAAGATCAGCAGGATGCCCAGCCGCTGGGTGACCTCGCGCAGCTTCTCGAGGAAGCCCTCGCGCACCGGGATCAGGCCCGCGTTGGCGAGCAGGGGGTCGATGATCAGCGCCGCGATGTCGCGGCCGTGCTTGTCGAGGATCTTCTCGCAGGCGTCCGCGTCGTTCCACGGCAGCGTCACCACGTGCTTGACCACCATGGGCGGCACGCCCGAGGACCACGCCACCGACTTCGGGCGCTTGCGCGAGCCGGCGGTCGCGGGATCCGGGGCCACGCTCACCAGCACCCAGTCGTGGGTGCCGTGGTAGGCGCCCTCGAACTTGGCGATCTTGGCCCGGCCGGTGAAGGCGCGGGCCACCCGCACCGCGTGCATGGTGGCCTCGGTGCCCGAGTTGGCGAACCGGATCACGTCCATGCCCGGGATGCGCGTGGTGAGGATCTCGGCGAGCCGGATCTCGTGCTCGCTCGGGCCCGGGAACGACATGCCGTGCACCGCCGCGTCCTGGATCGCCTTCACCACCTGCGGGTTGGCGTGGCCCAGGATCAGGCTCGTGTAGTTGCCGTTGAAGTCGATCCGCTCGACCCCGTCGGCGTCCCAGATCCGGGCCCCCTCGCCGCGAGTGATGTAGAACGGATACGGGTCGAAGAAGGTGGTCGTGCGGCTGTTGCCGCCCGGCATCACCCGCAGCGCCTCCTCGAAGAGCTGGCGGGAGCGGGGGGTCTTGGCCTGGTAATCGGTGACGGCGCGCTCGAGAGTCATGGGTTCCTCCCTGGGTCCGGGGCCTATTCGATCGCCGCGTCAAGCGCCTGAAGGCTCTGCCGCAGCATCGCATGAGCCTCGGCCACTGTCACGCGGCGGAAGCGGAGCCGCCCACCCGGCTTCACCTGGGCGATCCGGCCGATGTGGAACGAGCAGATCGTGCCGATCTTGGTGTACCCACCGGTGGATTGCCGATCCGCCAGGAGCACGATGGGCTGGCCGTCGCCGACGACCTGGATGCCGCCCAGGGCCACGCCGTCGGAGATGATGTCGTGGCCGCGGGTGTGCTCGATGAAGGCCCCCTTGAGGCGCGCGCCCATGCGGTCGCTCTGGGGCAGCATCTCGTAGGGGGCGTCGAAGAGCGCGGCGATGCCCCGCGGGGTGAAGCGGTCGTCCTGGGGCCCCAGCACCACCGCCAGCTCGGGCTCGCCTCCGTACGCGGGCACGCGGTCGGGATGCACGCGGCGCGGCCGCGCCGCGCCCACCGGGCCCAGCGGCAGCCGGTCGCCCTTGCGCAGCGCGCGGCCTTCGAGGCCGCCCAGCCGGCCGCGCACGTAGGTCGCGCGCGAGCCCAGCACCGGCGGGGTGTGGACGCCGCCCGAGACCGCGAGGTATCCGCGCACCCCGCTCCGCGCGGGGCCGAGCTTCAGCACGTCGCCCGCGTGGACGCGCAGGCCCTGCCAGGCCGGCACCGGGGCGCCGTTCACGGTCGGCGCCATGTCCGCGCCGGTGATCGCGATCAGCCGCTCGTCGGTGAACTCCAGGCGCGGCCCGATGAGGGTGCACTCGAGCCCCGCGACGCCGTCGGGATTGGCGATCAGCCGGTTGGCGATGAGGAAGGCCTCACGGTCCATCGGGCCCGACGCCGGGATGCCCACGCGGAGATGGCCGGGCCGGCCCAGGTCCTGGACGGTCGTGAGGGGACCCGCGTCCTGGACGACCAGGGAGCTCATGCGGGCGGGCGCGCGGCGGGCGCGCCAGGACAGGCGCCGCCGGTCCACCCGGTCATCCGCCGCCTGTCAATGTCCACTCGCGGCGACCGGCCCGGCGATGCGCGGCGCGTAGCGCCCCGCGTCCACCAGGGCCGCGATGGCGTCGTACTCGGCGCGGTCCACCGGGCGGAAGCGCACGTGGTCGCCGGCGCGGAGCAGGATCGGATCGGCCGCGGCCGGATCGTAGAGGCGCACCGGCGTACGGCCGAGCACCCAGAAGCCGCCGGGGCTCTCAACCGAGTAGATACAGCACTGCACGCCCCCGATGCTCACGCTGCCGGGCGGCGTCTTCAGGCGCGGGTTCGTCAGGCGCGGGATCGTCAGCCGCTCGGGCATGCCGGTCATGTAGGGCAGCCCGGGCGTGAAGCCGACGAAGTAGACGTAGTAGTCGGACTCCGCGTGCAGGCGCGCCACCTCCTCGGGCGCGAGCCCGAGCTTGGCCGCCGCGGCCTCGAGCTCGAAGCCCAGCTCGCCGCCGTAGCAGCACGGCAGCTCCACGGTCCGGACCGGCGGCAGCACCTCCGGGCGCGCGTCGATCAGGAGGCCGCGCAGCGTGGCGGTCAGCTCGTCGTAGCCCACCACGAGAGGGTCGTAGTAGACGAGCAGCGCGCGATAGCTCGGAACCGTCTCGCCGACCCCGGGCACGCGCCGCTGCTGGAGCAGGTACTCGAGCGCGAGGATCCGGGCGTTGACGTCCCGGGTGATCTCGTCACCCAGCTCCACCGAGAGCGCGCGGTCCCCGCAGGGCAGGAATCGCGGCTCGGACCAGATCGTCACCGGCCGGAAGCGATCAGATCGCCGCCAGGGTGTGGTTCGGCAGGTCGGTGATGAACATGTGCCCGGGGCTGTGGGTGATCATGAACGCGGGCTTCGAGGCCAGCGCCACCGCCTGCGGCGTCACCCCGCAGGCCCAGAACACCGGCACCTCGCCCGCGCGAACGCCCACCGAATCGCCCCAGTCCGGCTTGTTGACGTCGGCGATGCCGAGGGCGGCCGGGTCGCCCACGTGCACCGGGGCCCCGTGAGCGCCGGGGAAGCGCGCGGAGGCGGTCACCGCCTTGGAGACGAGGCCGGTCGGGATCGGCCGCATCGAGACAACCATGGGGCCGTGGAACTGGCCCGCCGGCCGGCAAGCCACCGAGGTCTTCCACATCGCCACGTTCTTGCCCTCGTCGATGTGGCGCATCGGGATGCCCGCGTCGAGCAGCGCCCACTCGAACGTGAAGGAGCAGCCGAGGAGGAACGCGACCAGGTCGTCGCGCCAGAACGGGGTCACGTCGGTGACCTCGTCGGCGAGCACGCCGTCCTTGTAGATGCGGTACCGGGGAATGTCGGTGCGCAGGTCGGCGCCCGGGGCGACCCCGACCGGCTCGGGCGAGCCGACGTCGGTCACCTCGATCAGCGGGCACGGGCGCGGGTTGCGCTGGCAGAAGAGCAGGAAGTCGTAGGCCTGCTCCCTCGGCAGTACCGCGAGGTTGGCCTGCACGAAGCCGGGGGCGAGCCCGGCGGTGATGGTCCGCAGCCGGCCCGCCCGGATGTCGGCCCGGATCTCCTTCGGATGGCGCGCGTCGATCGGCATCGGTGATCTCCTCTCGCCCAGTCTACTTGAGGTGCCCGAGCCGGGGCCAGAGATCGGCGTTGGCGAGCACGTGCGGCTTCTCTCCGCGCAGCACGCGGAGCATCTCGGCGGTCACCTGGAGCGCCATCCCGCGCATCGTCTCGCGGGTCACCCCGGCGATGTGGGGCGAGACGATCACCTGCTCGAGCTGGAAGAGGCGGTTGTCGGAGGACGCGGGCTCCTCCTCGAAGACGTCGATGCCGGCCGCGCGGATCTTGCCGCTCTCGAGCCCCGCCACCAGCGCGTCCTCGTCCTGGGTCTTGCCGCGGGAGGTGTTCACGAAGATCACGCCGTCCTTCATCTGCGCCACCGCGGCGGCGTCGATCATGTGGTGCGACTCCTTGGTGTGCGGCGTGTGGCACGTCACCACGTCGGCCTGGCGCAGCACCGAGGCCATGTCGGGCATCGGCTCGACCCCCCGATTGCGCACCTCGTCCGCCGGCACGTACTTGTCGTAGCCGATCACCCGCATGCCGAGCGCGGCCGCGGTGCGGGCCACCCGCCGGCCGATATTGCCGACGCCGATGATGCCGAGCGTCTTGCCGTTCATCTCGAGCATGCCTTCCCAGCGGGCCTTGCCCCAGTCGGCCTTCCGGGTGCGCTGGTCCACCACCACCGCCTGCTTGGCGCAGGCCAGCATGAGCATGATCGCGTGCTCGGCCACCGAGTTCGAGTTGGAGCCGGGCGCGTGCACCACCGCCACGCCCAGATCGGTGGCCGCGGGCAGGTCCACGATGTCGAGGCCCACCCCGTGCCGCCCGACCACCTTGAGCTTCGGGCAGGCGGCCATCAGGCTCCGGGTGCAGTCGGGCTTGGACCGGAACAGGATGCCCTCGGCGTCCTTGGCGGCGGCGATCATGCCGGCCTCGGTCTCGGCGTTGGTGACGACCACCTGGGCTTCCGCCTCGAGCTGCTTCATCCCATCCGCGTGGATGGGCCCTCCGAGCACGACGAGCGGCTTCATTCGGTCTCTCCCTCCTGGATCGCGGGCGGATATCGGGCGCATTATAGCGACCGCCGTTTCGCGCGTCGCGGAAGAAATGACCCGGTAGAAGTTCCTGTTCGCCCGGGTTGTCGCCGCGAGCGCGCGGGAAACGGCTCGCGATTACCTGGTGTCACGCGAGGCACTCGCGCCCCCGCGGCTGGCATGTCGCTTGAATCTCCGACGCCGCCCCCCTTCAGAAAATCAGCGGGGCCGGAGGAGATGGGATGAGCGAGGAGCGGCCGGAGCCGGGACGCGGGCTGGCGCAGGTCGAGAAGCACCAATGCTGGGCGGTGATCCTGGCCGGGGGCGAAGGCATGCGCCTCCGCCCGCTGGTTCGCCAGGTCCTCGGCGCGGATCGGCCGAAGCAGTACGTGCGCCTCCTCGGTCCCCGGACCCTGCTGCGCCAGACCCTCGACCGGGTAGCGCTGGCCATTCCGGAGGAGCGCACGCTCGTGGCCACGGTGCGCCGGCACGCCGGCTACATCGCCGAGGAGTTCCCGGGCGGCACGCGGCCGCGGATCCTGGCCCAGCCGCTCGATCGGGGCACCGCCGCGGGCGTGCTCTACCCGGCCCACTGGATCGCCTGGCGCAATCCGGAGGCGACGGTCGCGATCTTCCCGTCCGACCACTTCCTGCTCGGCGAGACGAGCTTCATGGCCCACGTCGCGGAGGTCACCGGCTGGGTCGAGGCACATCCCGAGCGGCTCGTGCTGCTGGGCGCTCCACCCACCTCGCCGGAGGTAGAGTACGGGTGGATCGAGCCAAGCGAGGCGCTCGGGGATCTCTCGACCGGCCCGGTGCGGGGGGTCCGGCAATTCTGGGAGAAGCCGTCGGTCGCGCGCGCCCGCGCCTGTCTCGAGGCCGGTCACCTGTGGAATACCTCGGTGCTCGTCGGCAAGGTGGCGACGCTGGTGCAGACCGGCTGGCAGGCGCTGCCCGAGGTGAGCGATCGCCTGGCTCACATCGAGCCGTTCGTGGGCACGCCCGAGGAGGCCGATGCGGTCCGGCAGGCGTACGAGCTGATGCCGCGGGCGAACTTCTCGAAGGACGTGCTGGAGCCGTGCCCCGAGGCGCTCGCGGTGTCCCGGCTGCCGCGCATCGTCTGGTCCGATCTGGGCAGCCCGCATCGCGTGAGGGAGGCCCTGACTCGGATGCGGATCCGACCGGAGTGGGCCCTGGCGGCCGAGACGCCCCTGGACGAGGCGCTTCAGGCCGAGGCGACGGCCCGGGGCACCGGGCGGAGCGGCGGGGTGAGCGTCACCTGAAGGTCACAGTAGTCCCGTAGCATCTCCGGGTTCTGCTCCCGGATCTCGGCCAGGACCGACTCCGCGCGCTTCCCCGTGCGAAGCTGAGTCGCGGCGTGGGACAGGATCCGCTGCTGGCGCGCCAGATCGTGCTGGGTCTCGGAGATCTCCGCCAGGCGGCGGGTGATCTCGGCCAGGAACGACTCATCGAGCTCTCGACGATTCGTCATCGGCTTGTCGTCTCCTCTCGCGGCGTGGTCTCTCTCGTCCAACCGCTCCGTCGGCCGCATCCGGGAAAGCAACCGCGCTGCCATCCGCCCAAGCGGAGGACGGAGCCCGTTTGCGGCCGGGCTCGGCCCGAGGGCGCGATCAAGTGCCCAAGGGTTACCGGGTAGGAACTTCCGGGTATCGCCAGGCGGCGCGCCGCGGGCGGGTCGTTCTTACCGCGCCACGTGGCATCTGCGGGGGGGCGCGCGCGGGCACGGCCCTTGCTCGTCCCCGGTCATGGACAATCAAGAATGGCGGTGAAACCTCAGATCCTGATCGTGGACGACGAGGAAGATTCGCGCACCGCCCTCGAGGTCCTGCTCGGCACATGGGGGTACGCGACGGACACCGCGTCGCAGGGGCGCGAAGCGCTCGAGAAGGCCCCCCTGCTGCGGCCCTCCCTCGTGATCACCGATCTCATGATGCCCGACATGGACGGCCTCGCCCTCCTGGGCGCGTTGCAGCAGGAGATGCCGAGGGTCCCGGTCATCATCCTGACCGGGCGCGCGACCGTGGACACCGCGGTGGGGGCGATGCGCCAGGGCGCCTACGACTACCTCACGAAGCCGGTGGACCTCGACCGGCTCCGGCTGCTGGTCGAGAAGGCCCTGGACCGGGCGCGGACCCTGGACGAGATCACGATCCTGCGACGGCGCGTGAAGGACGTCTGGGGGATGGGCCGGCTGATCGGCCGCAGCGCGCCCATGCAGGAGGTCCACCGTCTGATCGAGCAGGCCGCGGCCACCTCCGCGCCGGTGCTGATCCACGGCGAGACCGGCACCGGCAAGGAGCTGGTGGCGCGCACCCTCCACGAGCTCTCGGCGCGCGCGGGCGGGCCCTTCGTGGCGGTCAACTGCGCGGCGATGCCCGAGACGCTCCTGGAGAGCGAGATCTTCGGCCACGAGCGGGGCGCGTTCACCGACGCCCGCGACCGCCGCGAGGGCTGCTTCGAGCTGGCCCACGGCGGCACGCTCCTGCTCGACGAGGTGGCCGAGATGGCCCCGGGCACCCAGGCCAAGTTCCTCCGCGTGCTCGAGGAGGGCGCGTTCCGGCGGCTGGGCGGCAAGACCGAGATCAGGGTGGACGTGCGCGTGGTGGCCGCCACCAACAAGGATCCGGTCGCGGCCATGAAGGACGGGGCGTTTCGCGAGGACCTGTACTACCGCCTCAACGTCTTCACCCTCGCGGTCCCGCCCCTGCGCCAGCGCGTGGAGGACATCCCGCTGATCGTGACCGGCTTCATCGAGGAGTTCAACGGCAAGTACGACAAGCGCATCACCGGCGCCGACGACGCCACCCTCAAGATCCTGATGGCCCACGCCTGGCCGGGCAATGTCCGCGAGCTGCGCAACGTGGTGGAGCGCGCGTTCATCGCCTGCGAGGGCGACGTGCTCACCCCGAAGTACCTGCCGAGCACCTCGCCGGTCGCGGCCCCCACCGCCTGGAGCGGCGATCCCGACGCGCTCACCGTCCCCATCGGGCTGCCCCTGCGCGAGGTCGAGAAGCAGTTCGTGCTGCGCACGCTGGCCGCCGAGAACAACAACAAAACCCGCGCGGCCGAGCGGCTGGCGATCAGCACCAAGACGCTCCACAACATGCTCCAGCGCTGGGGGCTGCTCGGCCGCACCGCCCCGCGGAGCCGCCCGTGACCGGGGCGATGGACCCGACCGTCGCGGACCTGATCGGCGACCTCGAAGCCGCCATCGCGGGCCGGCGCGACCTGTCCGACGCGGCGCGCGCCGATCTCGCCGGGCGGGTCGCCGCGCTCCGCGGGTCGATGGAGCGGGAGCGAGAGGCGGAGGGCGAGCAACGTCATCGGCTCGGCCACGACCTGCGCACCCACCTGAACGCCATCGCGGGCTGGACCCATATCCTCCGCCTGGACGGCGCCACCCCCGCCACCATCGGCCGGGCCGCGGAGGTCTTCGACCGCAACGTCCGGACCCTGACCGGGCTGATCGACGCGTTTACCGCCCCCGCGCGGCGCTGATCCGGTCCGGCCCGGCGGCCTCGCCCCATTGACAAGGGCATCGTTTCGACGATAATCACGGCACTCCCGACCCGACTCAGGCCGAGTCCCAAGCTATCTAGCGCTCCCGACGTTCGTCTCATGGAGGAGACGGTGATGATCGGATCCCGGCGCACCCGCCTGACGGCCCTCGCGGCGGCCCTCGCGGCCATCGCGGTCGCCGCCTTTCCGGCTCCGCGCGCGGCGATCGCGGCGCCCGAAGGGCAGGCGACGTGGGCGGTCCACATCACCCTGGCCCCGACGTGGTTCGATCCGGCGGAGACCGCGGGGATCATCACGCCCTTCATGGTGCTGTACGCCATGCACGACGCCCTCGTGAAGCCGATGCCCGGCAAGCCGATGGCGCCGTCGCTCGCCGAGTCGTGGACCCAGTCGAAGGACGGCCTCACCTACGAATTCGTGCTGCGAAAGAACGTGCGCTTCCACAACGGCGACGTGATGACCGCGGACGACGTGAAGTACTCCTTCGAGCGGTACCGGGGCGCGAGCGCGGCCCTGCTCAAGGGCAAGGTCGCCCGCGTCGAGGTGCTCGACCCCCACCGCGTCCGCTTCACCCTGAAGCAGGCGTGGCCCGACTTCCTGACCTTCTACGCGACCCCCGCGACCGGGGCCGCCTGGATCGTGCCCCGGAAGTACGTCGAGCAGGTGGGCGAGGAGGGCTTCAAGAAGGCGCCGGTGGGGGCGGGACCGTACAAGTTCGTCTCGTTCAAGCCGGGGGTGGAGCTGACCCTGGAAGCGCACGAGCAGTACTGGCGGAAGGTCCCGGCGGTGAAGACCCTGGTGTTCCGGACCATTCCCGACGAGTCGACCCGCCTGGCCGCGCTCAAGCTCGGCGAGGTGGACGTGGCCTACTCGGTCACCGGACCGCTCGCCGAGGAGCTCAAGCGCTCGCCCGGGCTCACCCTGACGCCGACCTACTTCACCTTCACCACGTGGCTGGTGTTCGCCGAGCAGACGGACCCGAAGTCGCCGTGGCACGACCGGCGCGTGCGGCTCGCCGCGAACCTCGCGATCGACCGCGCGGGCATCAACAGCGCGGTCTACCTGGGCCTCTCCAAGCTCGCCCACTCCTTCATTCCCCAGGGCATGGAGTACTTCTGGGCGCCTCCGCCCTACGTCTTCGACGCCCGGCGGGCCAAGCAGCTCCTGGTGGAGGCGGGGTATCCGAACGGCTTCGACGCGGGGGATCTCACCGGCGACACGATCTACGGGGTGGCCATCGGGGAGCCGGTGGCGAACTACCTGCAGCAGGTCGGCATCCGGCTCCGCCTCCGGCCGATGGAGCGGGTCGCGTTCTTCAAGGAGTACGGCGAGAAGAAGCTGCGCGGGGTGATCTTCAGCGGCAGCGGGGCGCCCGGCAACGCCCCCACGCGCCTCGAGCAGTACGCGGTGACCGGCGGGCGCTATACCTACAGCCCCTCGCCCGACGTGGACGGCCTCTACACCGAGCAGGTCAACGAGATGAACCCGCGGGTGCGCCAGCAGATCCTCCACAAGATGCAGCAGCTCATCCACGAGAAGGTGATGTTCGGGCCGGTGATCGAGCCCGCCTTCCTCAACGGGGTGGGCCCGCGCCTCGAGGTCCACGGGCTGGGCCTCATCGCCAATCACGCGTACTCGGCGCCGTACGAAGACCTGCGCCTGAAGAAGAAGTGAGATGAAGCGCTACATCCTCAAGCGGATCGGGTTCGCGGCCATCTCGCTCGTGCTCCTGTCCGTCACGATCTTCCTCCTCGTCCGGCTGACCGGAGACCCGACGGTGCTCCTGGTCGAGCCGGGAGCCAGCCAGGCCGACATGGAGGCGATCCGGAAGCAGTTCGGCCTCGACCGCCCGATCTGGGTGCAGTACGGGCAGTTCGTGTCGAGCCTGGTCCGGGGCGATCTCGGCCACTCCTTCTACTACCGCACCCCGGTGCTCGAGCTGTATCTCTCCCGGCTGCCCAGCTCACTCCTGCTCGCGGCCGCCGCGATGGCCTTTTCGCTCGTGATCGGCATCCCCACCGGGATCATCGCGGCGGTGCGCGTCAACCAGTGGTGGGACAGCGCGGGCAAGGTGTTCGCCCTGCTCGGGCTGTCGCTGCCGTCGTTCTGGGTGGGCCTGCTGCTGATTCTCTTCTTCTCGGTCTACCTCGGGTGGCTCCCGTCCTCCGGGTCCGGCACCGCGGCCCATCTCCTGATGCCCGCGTTCGCGCTCGGGTGGTACTTCGCGGCCGCCCACATGCGGCTCACCCGCTCGTCCATGCTGGACGTGCTGGGCTCCGAATACGTGAAGCTGGCCCGCCTGAAGGGCCTGCCGGAGGCGCTCGTGATCGGCAAGCACGCGTTCAAGAACGCGCTCATCCCGGTGCTGACCCTGGCCGGGATCAACCTGGTGATCATGGTCAACGTCGCGGTGGTGGTGGAGACGGTCTTCGCGTGGCCGGGCATCGGCCGGCTCCTCTACGAGGGCATCGCGTTCCGCGACTTCCCGGTGGTGCAGGCGACGGTGATCCTGAACGGGGCCATGGTGGTGGTGGTGAGCCTCCTCGTCGACATCCTCTACGCGGTGATCGACCCGCGCATCCGGCTCGCCCGATGAACGGCAGCCGCGCCGCCACCCTCCCCGTCGCCCGGCGCCTCAGCTCGCTCCGGAGCGACGGCTTCCCGACGATCCCGGTGGCCATCCTCGGGCTGCTGATCTTCGTGGCCGTCTTCGCCAACGTGCTCGCGCCCCACGATCCCGAGGTCGGCAGCCTCGGCGAGCGGTTCCGCCCGCCGGTCTGGCAGCAGGGGGGCAGCGAGAAGTTCCTCCTCGGCAGCGACCACCTGGGGCGCGACGTGCTCTCGCGGCTGATCTTCGGCGCGCGGGTCTCGATCGTGGTCGGCTTCACCGCGGTGCTGGTGGCCGGCGTGCTGGGCACCGGGCTTGGCATCCTGTCCGGCTACCTGGGCGGCTGGGTCGACCAGGTCATCATGCGGGTCACCGACACCTGGCTCGCCCTCCCCGCGCTGACCTTCGCGATCTTCCTGGCCGCGGTGGTGGGCCCGAGCGAGATGAACATCGTGATCATCCTGGGCGCGGTGTACTGGACGCGCTACGCGCGGGTGATCCGCGGGGAAGTGCTCTCGCTCAAGGAGCGCGACTTCGTCCGCCTCGCCATCGTGGCGGGCTGCTCCAAGCGCACGATCATGAAGCGGCACATCCTGCCCAACGTGCTCAACTCCGCGATCGTGCTGGGCACCCTCATGCTCGGGGTCGTGGTGGTGACGGAAGCCGCGCTGTCGTTCCTCGGAGTCGGGGTGCCGCCGCCCAAGCCGGCGTGGGGCCTGATGCTCGCCGACGGCAAGAAGGGCATGATGGCGGGCTACTGGTGGCTCACCGTGCTGCCCGGCTGCTGCATCATGTTCATGGTCCTCTCCGCCAACCTCCTGGGTGACTGGCTCCGCGTGAAGCTCGACCCCCAGCTCCGCCAGCTGTGAGCGCTCCGCCCCTTCTCGAGCTGCGCAACCTCTCGACCCATTACGTGAGCGCGCGGGGCACCCGCGTGGTGCGCGCGGTCGACGAGGTCTCCCTCACGCTGGAGGCGGGCAGCACGCTCGGCATCGTGGGCGAGTCCGGCTCGGGCAAGAGCACGCTCGCGCTGACCATCCTGCGGCTGCTGCCGCCCGCGGCCCAGATCACCGCCGGCGAGATCCTCTTCGAGGGCGAGGATCTCCGCACCAAGTCCGACGTGGAGATGCGGCACATCCGCGGCAAGCGCATCGCGATGATCCTGCAGGATCCGATGGCGTCGCTGAACCCGCTCTTCACCATCGGGGACCAGGTCGCGGAGCCCCTGCGCGTCCACGAGGGGGTGGGACGCGCGGGCGCCTGGAGCCGCGCCAAGGACCTGCTGAAGTCGGTGCGCATCTCCGCGCCGGAGTCGCGGGTGGGCGAGTATCCCCACCAGATGTCCGGCGGCATGCGCCAGCGGATCGTGGGAGCGATCGCGATCTCCTGCGCGCCCCGGCTGCTCATCGCCGACGAGCCCACCACGAGCCTCGATCTCACGATCCAGGCCCAGTACCTGAACCTCCTGCGGGACCTGCAGCGGCAGCACGAGCTGGCCCTGATCTTCATCACCCACAACCTCGGCATCGTGGCCAAGATGTGCGACCAGGTGGCGGTGATGTACGCGGGGCGGCTCGTGGAGTGGGGGCCGGTGACCCGGATCTTCGACGCGCCCGCCCACCCGTACACGCAGGCGCTGCTCGGCTCCATCCCCCGCATGGGCGACGCCCGCGAGCGCCTCACCGCCATCGAGGGCCAGCCGCCGGACCTGGCCGCGCCGCCGTCCGGCTGCGCCTTCCATCCGCGCTGCCCGCACGTGATGGCCCAGTGCCGCGAGCAGGCGCCGCCCGAGACGGGGCTGGCCCCGCGTCACACCACGCGCTGCTGGCTCTCGGTCCCCGCGCCCGCTCGATGACCGCGACCCCGATCCTGGAAGCGCGCAACCTCACGAAGCACTTCCCGGTGAAGCGCGGGGTCTTCGCCAAGACGCTCGGGGTGGTGCGGGCGGTGGACGGCGTGAGCTTCTCCATCGCCCCCGGCCAGACCCTGGGCCTGGTCGGCGAGTCCGGCTGCGGCAAGACCACCACCGCCAAGCTCGTGCTGCGGCTGGAAGAGCCCACCGGCGGCGCCCTGCGCTTCGAGGGGCAGGAGATCGGGGGCCTCAACGGCCACGACGTGAAGCAGTACCGGCGCGCGGTGCAGGCGGTGTTTCAGGACCCGTTCGCGTCGCTCAATCCGCGGATGCGGGTGGACGCCATCATCTCGGAGCCGCTGATCACCCACGAGCGGCTTCCCGTCGCCGAGGTGGCCAAGCGGGTGCGCCAGGTGATCGACCTGGTCGGGCTGCCGGAGCGGGCCTCGAGCCTCTTCCCCCACGAGTTCTCGGGCGGCCAGCGCCAGCGCATCGCGATCGCGCGGTCCCTGACCCTCTCGCCCAAGCTGGTGGTGCTCGACGAGCCGGTGTCCGCGCTCGACGTGTCGATCCGCGCGCAGATCCTGAACCTGCTGCGGGACCTGCAGGCCCAGCTCGGGCTCTCCTATCTCTTCATCGCCCACGACCTGGCCGCGGTGGCGCACATGAGCCACACCATCGCGGTGATGTACCTCGGCCAGATCGTGGAGATCGGGGAGGCGGCGACCGTCGCGCGGCGGCCCCAGCACCCCTACACCCAGGCGCTCTTCGCGGCGGCCCTGCCCTCGCATCCGTCCGAGCCGCGCGGGGAGCTCGCGCTGGCCGGCGAGGTGCCGAGCCCGCTCAACCCGCCCACCGCCTGCCGCTTCCACCCGCGCTGCCCGCACGCGATGGCCCGCTGCTCGAGCGAGGAGCCGGCGCTGCGCGAGCACGACGGCCGGCGGGTGTCCTGTCATCTCTACTGACTCGGAGGGGGGCTTCCCCTTCCGAACCAGTTCAGCGGCGGTCGGCCGCGACGGGCGCTGGACCGGGTGGGCTGACGGGTAGGCCGAGGTTGCGGGCTTCGGTGAGGACGCGGGCGTTGACGTTTGCGTCGTCGGTCGCGGCGACCACGCGCGCGAAGCCCGAGACGTCGCCGGGCGTGTACTCGCGCGGCCACCAGGCGAGGCCGCCCTCGCGCGCCACCTCGAGCAGGGCGGGCGCCAGCCACGGGCTCACCACCGTGACGCGGATGCCCGCCGCCAGCAGCGACGCGATGGCGCGGGCGGCGATGATCCCGCCGCCGACGACCAGGCACGAATCGTTGCGCTCGCTCACGTGGCGCGGCCCCCATCGACGAGAGCAACCCCTGTGCCAGGATGGGACCGCGCGGAACCGCCCGGAATCGAGCGTGGACGACCCGGTGGCCGCGCCGCGCTGATCATCCGGCAGGCAGCCGCTGCCGCGAATTCGGTCACGGGGCGAGGCCGACGCTACATACAATGGTCGGGCCATGGATCTCCTCTGGCTGCTCGTCGACATCGTGCTCCACCTGGATCGGCACCTCAGCGAGGTCATCCAGCAGTACGGGGTCTGGACGTACCTGATCCTGTTCCTGATCGTGTTCTGCGAGACCGGCCTGGTGGTGACCCCGTTCCTGCCGGGCGACTCGCTGCTGTTCGCGGTCGGCACCTTCGCGGCCCTCGGGGCGCTCGACCTCGGGCTGGCCATCGCGCTCCTGAGCGCGGCCGCGATCCTGGGGGACAGCCTCAACTACGCGGTCGGGGCGAGGATCGGCCCGCGCGTGTTCCGGCGGGAGGGCGTGCGGTTCCTCAACCGCCGGCACCTCGAGCGCACCCACGAGTTCTACGAGCGCTACGGGGCCAAGACCATCGTGATCGCGCGGTTCGTGCCGATCGTGCGGACCTTCGCCCCGTTCGTGGCGGGGATCGGTCGGATGCGGTACGGGCACTTCCTCTTCTACAACGTGGCGGGCGCGCTGCTGTGGATCCTGAGCCTGGTGCTGGGCGGCTACCTCTTCGGCAACATCCCGGTGGTACGGCGCAACTTCTCGCTCGTGATCTTCGCGATCATCGTCCTGTCGATCCTGCCCGGGATCATCGAGGTGTGGCGTCAGCGGGGACGCGCCGGAACCGCAGCCCGGTGACCCCCTCCTCCGTCTTCCGGTCCTCGACCCGGGTCTTGGTGGCGAGCAGCCGCAGCATCCGGTGATTGTCGGCCTGCACGTAGGCGCTGAAGCGGTGAATCCCCCGCGCCTCGGCCGCCCCCAGCACCGCGTCCAGCAGGATGCCGCCGAGGCCGCGTCCCTGCCAGCCGTCCTCGACCACGAAGGCCACCTCCGCGGTGTCCGGCTCCTCCGCGGGCTCGTACCGGCCGACTCCGATGAGCTGCACGCCCGCGACCGTCTCGCGCTCGGCCACCAGGGCCAGGCGGCGCACGTAGTCCACGTTGGCGAAGAAGTGGTACCAGTCGGCGGGGAGGCGGCGCAGCACCGTGAAGAAGCGCTGGTAGGCGGTGTGCCGGCTCAGGCGCTCGTAGAGATCCACGAGCCGGGGCTCGTCGTCGGGCCGGATCGGGCGAAGCCTCGCCGAGAACCCGTCCTTGAGCGCGATCGTCCGCACGAGCTCGCGCGGGTACGGTGCCGCGTCCTCCATCACCTCGCCCATCGTCGTCGCCTCCACCTCACCGTTTAGATGGAAGCGCAGGCAAGATGGATGCCACCGGCGGGCGCCGGCGGTCGGACCGGGGGGCGGAGCGGGGCTACTTGATGGCGCCGGCGGTGAGGCCGGAGACGTAGTAATCGAGGAAGAACACGTACAGGATCACGATCGGCACCGAGCCCAGCACCGCGCCCGCCATCAGCGAGCCCCAGAAGTAGATGTCCCCGCGGATCAGCTCGGTGGTGACTCCCACCGCGGCGGTGATCTGCTCGGAGGAGGAGGTGAAGGTCAGCGCGTAGATGAACTCGTTCCACGACAGGGTGAAGGCGAAGAGCGCCGCGCACACGAGCCCGGGCACCGCGAT
>DATFGS010000601.1:0-1192 GCA_035249225.1 Candidatus Methylomirabilota bacterium
GAAGCTGTCGGGCCAGACGCGGAAGGACTACTGGCAGCAGCGGCTCGAGATCGCGGCCCTGCGGCCCCCCTGGATGTCGCTCATCGCCGAGACCGACGGCCGGCCGGTGGGCTTTCTCTTCGGCTGGGTGGGCGAGTCCGAGTTCGGCATCGGCCGGCGCACCGGGTGGGTGGATCTGATCGGCGTGGCCCCACCCTATCGCGGCCGCGCGGTTGCCCGGACCCTGCTCCGCCGCTTCGTGGACAGCGGCCGCGAGCTGCGTGCGATCGAGCGGGTGGCGACCCTGATCGACCTCGGCCAGGAGGACGTGCCGGAGTTCTTCACCCGCGAGGGGTTCCATCGCGGACCCATGGTCCACATGGAGCGCGAGGTGCTGCCGTGAAGACGATGACGTCTCCGACCCAGACGCTGCGGGAGGAGCATCGGGTGATCATGCGTGCCCTCGTGCTGGTCGAGATGGCCGCGGCCCGGCTGAGCGCCGGACGGGCGCTACCGGCCGGTTGGTGGGAGGACCTGCTCGAATGGCTCCGAGCCTTCGCGGACCGGAACCATCACGCCAAGGAAGAAGCGCACCTCTTCCCGGCGCTGGCCCAGGCCGGCGTTCCCGCCGCCGGAGGGCCCGTTGGCGTGATGCTGGAGGAGCACACCGAAGGCCGCGCGCTGATCCAGGCCATGGCGGCCGGCCCGGTGGAGCGGCGCGCGGAGGCCGCGCGCCGCTACGTGACGCTGCTGCGCGACCACATCGAGAAGGAGAACGGCGTGCTGTTCCCGCTGGCCGACGCGATCCTCGACGCGTCGGGCCAGGCGCAGCTCGCCCGCGCGTTCGAGAAGATCGAGGCCGAGCACGGTCGCGCGGCCTCCCCCGAGCACGCCGAGGCGCTGGTGGACCGGCTCGCCGCGGCCCTCGGCGACTGACGAGACGGGCGACCGGACAGAGGGGACGGCCATGATGCGTTCCGGACGAGACGACGAGAAGGATTGCCCGTGCTTGACTGCCACGGTCCGCGGCCGCGCCGGTGTGGGCCCGGAATCCGTGTACTGCCGACTGGCGAGCGGGCGGGTACGCGTGCCCACCCGCGCCGAGCTGGCCTCGCGGTGCACGGCGGGCCGGTACCAGAGCTGCCCGGGCTACCGCCGATGGATCGCGAGCCGCCAGTGGGCGTGGAGGGTGAGCTGAAGATCTACCTCATCG
>DATFGS010000602.1:0-2209 GCA_035249225.1 Candidatus Methylomirabilota bacterium
CAGCGCCTACATCGCCCCCGACCACCTGGCCGCGCTCCTCAAGGGCGCCTGGGCGGTGAAGGGGGACCGCGGGACCTTGACCGTCGGTACCCGCGCGGCGGAGTTCACACGCGGCCAGACGCGCGCCACCGTGGACGGCCAGGGCGTCGCGCTCGACCTCCCGCCGCGGGTCAGCGGGCAGGAGTGGCTCGTCTCGCGCGACTTCCTGGGCAAGGGCCTCCCGCGACTGGCGCCGGGGGTCTCCCTCGCATTGCCGACCGAGCTGCGGAAGCCGGCGGCCAAGACGGTGCAGGCCACGGTGCCGCTGGAGGAGCTGCGCTACCGCTCCTATCCCTCCTTCACGCGTATCGTCATCGAGACCGGGGCGCGGCTCGCCTACGCGGTGGTCACCAGCGACGAGGAAGTGCGGGTGCGGCTGCCCGGCCTGTCCCTCGCGCGCGTCCGCGTCGAGGAGATCAGCGACGGCCTCGTGCAGGAGGTCCGCCTCGAGCCGGTGGGCGACATCGCGGTGCTGCGCGTGGTGCTCCAGGGCACCGCGGGGGAGGTGAAGCACACCGTGCTGCAGGACCCGTACCGGCTCGTGCTCGACATCCACCGGCCCAAGGAGAGCGGCGGCCCTGGCGAGCCGGGCCGCACCGCGATGCAGCCGCTCCGCCTGATCCTGATGGACGCCGGCCATGGCGGCCACGACTCGGGGGCGGTGGGCCCGACCGGGGTGCAGGAGAAGGACGTGGTGCTGGACGTGACGCGCCGGGTGGCCAGGAAGCTCGAGGCGGGGCTCGGCGTGAAGGTGGTGATGAGCCGGGACAGCGACGTGTTCGTGGCGCTGCGCGACCGCACCAACTTCGCCAACAAGCAGCGCGCGGACCTCTTCGTGTCCATCCACGCCAACGCCCATCCCCAGTCGGTGTCGGAGGGCGTCGAGACCTACTTCCTCTCCTCCGAGGCCTCCGACAGCGGCGCGCGGCAGGTGGCGGCCATCGAGAACGGGGTGGTCCAGCTCGAGAGCCCGGCCTCGCGCCAGCGGGGCGACGTGCTCAAGAGCATTCTCTGGGACCTGGCCCAGTCCGAGTTCCAGGAGGAGTCGAGCTTCATGGCCGAGACGGTGCTGGACTCGATGAGCAAGTCGCTCAACCTGGTGAACCGGGGCGTGAAGCAGGCCGGGTTCTACGTGCTGGGCGGAGCGGCCATGCCGGCCATCCTCATCGAGATCGGCTTCCTCACGAATCGCAAGGAGGAGCGGAAGCTGGCCACGCCGGAGCACCGCGAGGCGATCGCGCGCGCGATCTACTCCGGGCTCGCCGAGTACAAGCGCCGCTACGATCAGCGCCTGCGCACCGCGCAGAGCCAGCCGGTCAAGGGCGGGCCGACCCGATGACCATCCATCTGCGCCACGACGGCCGGCGACCGGACCAGCTCCGGCCGGTGACGATCACGCGGGACTACCTGCGCCACCCCGAGGGCTCGGTCCTCGTCGAGTTCGGCGACACCAAGGTGCTCTGCACCGCCTCGCTCGAGGAGAAGGTGCCGCCGTTCCTCAAGGGGCAGGGGAAGGGCTGGGTCACCGCGGAGTACGGCATGCTGCCGCGCTCCACCAATACCCGGATGTCGCGCGAGCGGAGCGGCCCCAGCGGCCGCTCGCAGGAGATCCAGCGGCTGGTCGGCCGGTCGCTGCGCTCGGTGGTGGAGATGGCCAAGCTCGGCGAGCGCACGGTGTGGCTGGACTGCGACGTCATCCAGGCCGACGGTGGCACGCGCACCGCCGCGATCACCGGCGCCTTCGTGGCGCTCGGCGACGCCGTCGGCAGCCTCGTCAAGGCGGGGACTCTCGCCGGCTCGCCGATCCGCGACTGCGTGGCCGCGATCATCGTGGGCATGGTCGGGAACCGGCCGGTGCTGGACCTCAACTACGTCGAGGATTCCACCGCCGAGGTGGACATGAACGTGGTGATGACCGGCGCGGGGGCCTTCGTGGAGGTGCAGGGCACGGCCGAGCAGACGCCGTTCTCCAAGGCGCGCCTCGACGAGCTGCTGGCCCTGGCCGGCGACGGCATCGCCCGGCTGGTCGGCCTGCAGCGCCGCGCCCTCGAGGCGCGTGGCGACAAGACCTTCACCCTCTGACCGGCGGCTGGTCCTGGCCACGGCCAACCGGGCCAAGGGCCGGGAGATGGCCGCCCTCCTCGCCGATCTCCCGTACCGCATCCAGGAT
>DATFGS010000603.1:0-13512 GCA_035249225.1 Candidatus Methylomirabilota bacterium
CCGACCCCGATGCCCTCGAGCCGCTTGGCGAAGAGATCGAGCTGGGCTTCCGGAATTCGCATGGGGGGAATCCGCATGTTTGGTCTCCTCCTGTGGGTTACTTCAGCTTGGGATCCAGCGCGTCGCGGACCCCGTCTCCGAAGAACGTGAACGAGAGCATGGTCACCGCGATGGCGATCGAGGGAAAGACGCACAGATGCCAGTAGGAGCGCAGGTACTGCTGGTTCTCGCCCACCATCTGTCCCCACGAGGGCGTGGGCGGGTTGATGCCGACGCCGATGAACGAGAGCGCGGCCTCGGTGAAGATCGCCTCCGGGATGCCGAAGGTGATGGATACCACGATGGGGGTGAGCGCGCTCGGCAGCACGTGCCGGCTCATCACCCGCCAGAAGCCGGCCCCGAGGGCGCGCGCGCCCTCCACGAACTCCTTCTCCTTGATGGAGAGGACCTGGGCGCGTGTCTGCCGCGCGATGCCCACCCACCCGGTGAGCCCGAGCGCGATGAAGATGTTCATCAGCCCGGCCCCCAGCATGGACATGACGAGGATGACGAAGAGCAGGCGCGGAAAGGCGTACATCACGTCCACGAAGCGGGTCAGCAAGAGATCCGTGCGGCCGCCGATGAAGCCGGACAGGGCCCCGATCGGGACGCCGATCAGCACGATGATGACCTGGGCCCCGAGGCCCACGAGCATCGAGACGCGCGCCCCGTAGATCAGCCGCGAGAGCACGTCTCGCCCGAGCTGGTCGGTGCCGAGCGGGAATTCGCGCGAAGGAGCCTCGTAGAGCCGCCCGAAGTTGGGCTTGGTGTAGGACTGCGGCGCGACCAGATCGGCGAAAATGGCGAGCAGGCAGAGCAGGATGACCACCACCCCACCAGCCACCGCCAGCTTGTTGCGGAGCAGGCGACGCCAGGCGTCGCGCCAGAGGCTCGAGCCGTGGATCTCGGCCCGAGGCAGAGCCAGCTCCGCGCCGCCTGGCGTCGGCAGGCTAGTATCGGATGCGGGGGTCGAGAACGCCATAGAGGAGATCGACCACGAGGTTCATCAAGGCCAGGAACGCCCCGTAGATGAGCACGACCGCCATGATCATCGGGTAGTCGCGTCCGGTCATCGAGAGCACGAAGAAGCGCCCCATGCCGGGGACCCGGAAGATGGACTCCACGAAGAACGAGCCGGTCCCCACCGCCGCGAACATGGGGCCGAGCAGCGTGACCACCGGGATGAAGCCGTTCTTGAGCACGTGCTTGAGGATGACCGGCGTCTCGGCCAGCCCCTTGGCGCGCGCGGTCACGATGTAGTCGGAGCGGATGACCTCGAGCATGCTCGAGCGCGTGAAGCGCGCGATGATGCCCATGGGGGCCAGCGCGAGCGTGACCGTGGGCAGCACCCAGTCCTTCGGCGAGTTCCAGCCCCCGGTCGGGAAGATCGGCAGGATGAAGGAGAAGATCACGATCAGGAACACCGCCAGCACGAAGTTCGGCACGCTGACCCCGAGCGTGGCCACGCTCACCGAGACGTAGTCCCACGAGCGGTTCTGATAGACCGCGGCCAGCACACCGAGCGCTAGACCACCCACCACCGCCAGCACGAGGGCCATGCTCCCGAGCAGCAGGGAGATCGGAAACGTCTCGATCATGATCTCGGCCACCGTGCGGGTCTTGTACACGAAGGACTTCCCGAAGTCGCCGCGCAGGGCCTTCTGCATGAAGATGCCGAACTGGACGTAGAGCGGCTTGTCGAGCCCGTAGACCTCGGCGAGGTTCTTCTGCGCCTCGGGCGACAGCGGGTTGGCCCCCTCCGCGATCGGATCGAGCGGGCTACCCGGCGTGGCGTGCATCACCAGGAAGGTGACGAGCGCCATGGCGAGGAGCGTCGGAACCAACCAGAGGAGGCGATAGACGACGTAGCGGAGCAACGCACCCCCCGAAGCAGTTGCCCGCCTGAGGCTGTGACGGGTTAGTAGGTAACTATCGGCAAACACGCGCGTAAAGTCAAGAAAAAGAATGATATCCTGCGCCCGCATGGCGATCTCGCTGACAATCCTGCCCGGCCCGCGCGTCCTCGACGCCGAGCCGGGCACGACCATCCTGAAGGCGGCCCACGCGGGCGGCGTGGACATCAACGCGATCTGCGGGGGCCGGGGCCGCTGCACCTCCTGCCGGGTCAAGCTGGTCGCGGGCACCGCGCCGCCGCCCACCATCATGGACGAGCTGCAGCTGGGCGACGCCCTGGTTCGCGAGGGCTACCGGCTCTCCTGCCAGTGGCCGGTCACCGAGCCGGTCACCGTGCAGGTCGCGCCCCCGCTCGACGACACGACCTTCCAGATCCTGGGGGGCGAGCGGCCGGCGGGCGCGCCCGCGCCGATCTCGATCGACGCGGGCGTCCGCAAGCGCGCGGTCCAGGTGACCCTGCCCAAGGACGAGCATCTCCAGACCTCGGACCTGGAGGCCCTGCTCGCCGCGGCCGGGGGAGCGATCGAGGACGTTCCGCCCGCGGTGCTCAAGACCCTCCCCGCCGCGCTGCGCGAGCGCGCGGGCGAGGTGACGGTGGTCACGTTCGGGCGCCAGGTGCTCGCGGTGGAGGCGGGCGACACCGCGCTCCACAAGTACGGCCTCGCCATCGATATCGGGACCACGAGCGTGGTGACCACCCTCATGGAGCTCGAGTCGGGCGAGCAGCTCGCGGCGGCGTCGAGCCTCAATCCGCAGGCGGTCTTCGGCGGCGACCTGATGTCGCGCATCGCCTTCGCCCAGTTCGACCCCGGCAACCTCCGCAAGCTGCAGACCCGCATCATCGGCCTCCTCAACCAGCACATCGAGCAGATCGCGCGCGAGTCGGGGGTGCTGGCCAAGTGGATCTACAAGGTGGTGATCGTCGGCAACACCTGCATGCACCACCTGCTCCTCGGCATCGACCCGTCGTACGTGGGTCTCGCCCCCTACGCGCCGGTGATGCGCCACCCGCTCACGCTGCCCGCGCGCGATCTCTTCCTCAAGCTGCCCCCCGAGGCGCGGGTGTGCCTGCTTCCCCTCGTGGCCGGCTTCGTGGGCGCGGACGCGGTGGCGGTGGCGCTCGCCACCCGCATCGACGAGTCCGCCGCCCTCCGCATCGCGGTGGACATCGGGACCAACGGCGAGGTGCTCCTCGGCTCGCGCGAGCGGCTCTGGGCGTGCTCGGCCCCCGCCGGGCCCGCGCTCGAGGGCGCCCAGATCCGCCATGGCATGCGCGCGGCCATCGGGGCCATCGACCGCGTGGGCGTCGAGGGCGGTGACCTACGCCTGCACACCATCGGCGACGGCCCCGCCCAGGGGCTCTGCGGCTCGGGCCTGGTGGACGCGGTGGCCGCGCTGCTCGATCTGGGAGTGGTGGACTGGACCGGGCTCATCGACCTGGACGGCCGCGACCGGCTCCCCGCCCCCATGCGCTCGCGGATCGAGATGCGCGGCGAGGAGCGGCTGGTCATCCTGGCGCGCGCCGGCGAGCACGGCGCGGAGCGCGAGATCGTGCTCACTCAGGATGACATCCGGCAGGTGCAGCTCTGCAAGGGCGCCATCGCCTCGGGCGTCGCCATGCTCCGCCACATCGCGGGGGTCGGGCCCGACCAGGTGGAGGAGTTGATGCTCGCGGGCGGCTTCGGCAACTACCTCTCGGTGCGCAGCGCGCTTCGCATCGGCCTCATCCCGCCCGACCTGCCGGAGGAGAAGATCCGCTACGTGGGCAACGCGGCCGCGCTGGGCGCGCAGCTCGCGCTCGTCTCCGAGGCGGAGCGCGCCCGGGCCGAGGCGATCGCCGGCCGCATCGAGCACGTCTCCCTCGCCGCGCACCCCGATTTCGAGACCATCTTCGTGGAGTGCATGAACTTCCCCCGCGCGTCATGAGCGCCCTGCGCATCCCCGCCTCCGTGGTGGGCATGACCGCGGGCCCGCGCGAGCAGGAGATCGACGCGCGCTGGCTGATGGCCTACGCGGCCGCGCTCGGCGAGACCGCGCCCGGGTACTTCGACACCACCCGGCCGGAGGGTCTCCTCGCCCATCCGCTCTTTCCGGTCTGCTACGAGTGGCCGCTCGCGCTGGACGTGCGGGCGAAGGCGCTGTCCGACGACGTCGCGGTGCGCGGGGTGCACGCGACCCATCGCCTGACCCTGCACCGGCCGCCGCGCGCGGGCGACCGGCTCAGCACCACCGCCACCGTCGCCGCGCTCGAGGCCCGGACGCCCGGCGCGTACCTGGTCCTCCGAATGGAAACGGTGGACGCGGCGGGCCGGCCCGTGAGCACTACCGAGTACGGCTCCCTCTACCTCGGCGTCGAATGCGAGCGCGCCCCTCGCCCCGGCCCTCTCCCCAGAGGGGAGAGAGAGCGCGAGAAGCCGTCTCGGGCCGAGCCGTGGTGGTCGGTGGACGTCCCGATCGCCCCCACCCTCGCCCACGTCTACACGGAATGCGCCCGCATCTGGAACCCGATCCACACCGACCGCGCGGTGGCCAGAGGGGCCGGGCTGCCCGACATCATCCTCCACGGCACCGCCACGCTGGCGCTGGCGATCTCGGAGACGCTGCGGCGGCAGCCGCGCGGCGCCGCCACGCCGGTGCGCGCGGTGACCGCCCGCTTCGGCGCGATGGTGCGGCTTCCCTCGCGGATCGTGGTGCGCGGCCAGGCTCCTCGGCCGTCGCCGTCCGGCGTCGCGGTGCGCTTCGAGGCGCTCGCCGAGGACGGCCGCCCCGCGGTGCGCGACGCGGAGATGGTGCTCGCGCCGTGACCAAGCTCGAGCGGATCCTGGCCGCGCTCAGGCGCCAGCCGACCGATCGGCCGCCCTATGCCTTCTGGCGCCATTTCCCGGACGTGGATCGCAATCCGGCGGCGCTCGCCCAGTCCACCCTGCGCTTCCACGAGCGCTACCAGTCGGACTTCCTCAAGGTGACGCCGGCCGGCGGCTACGCGGTGGCGGACTGGGGATGCGTCGAGGGCTCCGAGGTCCTGCCGGACGGGCACCGCGCGTGCGCGCGTCACGCGGTCAATGCGCCCGAGGACTGGAAGAAGATCCGGCCGATCAAGATGGAGTCGACATCGTGGGCCTCGCACCTCGAGACGATCATCCGGTGCGTCGTGGACCGGCGCGTGGACTGCCCCACCCTCCCCACCGTGTTCAGCCCGCTCTCGCTCGCGCGCAAGCTCTCGGGCGACCGGCTCAACTATGACCTCAAGGAGAATCCGCGGGCGGTCACCGACGCCCTCGAGGCCATCACCGAGACGATCCTCGCGTTCGTCGAGGCCTGCTTCCGGGAGAGCGCGGAGGGCATTTTCTATTCGATCCAGGCGGCCAGCACCGCCTTCCACACCGAGGAGGAGTACCGCCGCTTCGGCGAGCCCTACGACCGGCGCATTCTGGAGGCGGCGCGGCCGCGGTCGAAGCTCACGATCCTGCACTGCCACGGAGAGCGCCTGATGTTCGATCGCCTCGCGACCCTGCCTGCGGACGCCTGGAACTGGGACGACCGCCGCGCCGGGCCGTCGCTCCGGGAGGCCCAGGCCCGAGTGCCGGGCGCGGTCATCGGCGGGCTCGACCGGTGGAGCGTGCTGCAGGACGCGAGCCCCGAGGCCGCGCTCGCCCAGGTCCAGGACGCGCTCGCCCAGACGGGGGGCCGCGGCGTCTTCCTGGGCGCGGGCTGCGTCCTACCCGTCGGCACCTCGGACGCGACGCTGGTGAGCCTGGCGAAGTCGCTGGGCGGGGTGCCGAAGCTCGGCTTCCTCCGGCCCCAGTAGCGCATGACCGGTCTCCGCCGCGGACTCACCGTCGCGGTCCTCCTCGCCGCGTCGGCCGTCGCGGCCGCCGAGGTGCCCGGCGACGTGGTGATCCTCTCCCCCTATCGCTCGCGGATCGGGGCCAACGCGCGCCCGCGGCTCCAGCCGCACGCGGGCGTGGACTTCGCGCTGCCGGTGGGCACGCCGGTGCTGGCCGCCGCCGACGGGGAAGTCGGCATGCTGATCGACTACGAGCCCGGCTGCGGGGTCGGGGTGGTGTTATTGCACCCGGGGTTCACGCGCTGGACCGTGTACTGCCACCTGACGCGCGCGGTGGTGAAGACGCGCCAGGCGGTGGCGCGCGGCGAGCGCATCGGGTTCTCGGGCGCCTCGGGCAACTCCGCGGGGGTGCCCCACGTGCACCTCGAGCTCTGCACGGTCCCCTGCGCCTCGCACCGCGACGGCGACCTGCGGAGCACCCTGGATCCGATGGGCCTCGTCGTCGGCTGCCACGACCCGCAGCGCGCCTATCCGACCGACCGGCTCGTCCTCACCCTGCCGTTCGAGTGCGGCCCGTGGAGCACGGACGCGCGCCGATGAGCCGGGCCTAGAGCGGACCGGTGGCCTGCGCTCTCGAGGGGTGGGCTACTTGCCCACGTTGAAGCGGAAGTGGCAGATCTCGCCGTCCTGCACCTGGTAGTCCTTGCCCTCGAGCCGGAACCGCCCGCGCTCCCGCGCGGTGGCCATGGACCCGTCGGCGGCCAGCAGGTCGTCGTAGCCCACCACCTCGGCGCGGATGAAGCCGCGCGCGATGTCGGAGTGGATGGCCCCGGCCGCGTCCTGGGCGCGGGTGCCGCGCGGGATGGACCACGCGCGCACCTCGTCCTCGCCCACCGTGAAGAACGAGATGAGGCCGAGCAGCGCGTAGCAGTCCTGAAGCACGCGCCCGATCGCCGGCTCGGTGAGGCCCAGGTCGGCGAGGAACGCGGCCTGCTCGGGCCCCGCGAGCTGAGCGACCTCCGACTCGATCACCGCGGAGACCCAGCCCAGACGGGTGCCCGGCCGCTGCGCCACCGCCTGGAGCCCGAAGCCCTCGACGAGCGTGGTCCCGCGCGCGATCTCCTTCTCGGAGAGATTGAGGCAGTGGAGGATCGGCTTCTGGGACAGGAAGGTGAAGCCGCGGAGGGCCCGCGCCTCGTCGTCGGAGAGCCCCATCGCCCGGATCGGCCGCTCGGACTCGAGCCGGGGCTTCACCTTCTGGAGCACCGCCTGCTCGTGGACGTCGGCGTCGGTCCGCTTCTTCTTGATCTGCGCCTCGAGCCGCTCCAGCCGCCGCTCCACCACCTCGAGGTCGGCCAGGATCAGTTCGGTCTCCAGATCGTCGATGTCGCCCGCGGGGTCCGCGGCGGTACCCGCCGCGTCCGGGAACGCGCGCACCACGTGCAGCAGCGCGTCGGCATTGCGGAACTCCTTGGCCTCGAGCCCCTCGCGCTCGCCCTTCGCGATGCCCGCGAGGTCCACCACCTCGAAGGTGGCGTACGTCGTCTTCTTCGGCTTGAACATCGCGGTCAGCCGCTCGACGCGCGCGTCGGGCACCCGCGCCACCCCCGCGTGCATATCGCCGCGCGCGGTGCCGAACGACGAGGTCGCGACCGTCGCGCCGGTCAGCAAGTTGAACAGCGAGGTCTTGCCGCTCTTGGGGAGGCCGATGAGCCCGATCTTCATGGGAGGCCATGCTACCATAGCCGCCGACATGGCCGTCCCGCGGCGCCGCGCGCGCCCCCTCTAGTGGCGTCCCTCCGACCTCTCGACTGGCCCGGGGCCACGACCGCGCTCGTGCTCGCCGCGCTCTGGGGCGCCAATCCGGTCGCGGTGAAGGTCGGTCTCGCCGACGCGCCGCCGCTCCGGCTCGCCTTCTTCCGCTTCGTTCTCGGCGGGCTGGTGGTGCTCGCCTACGCGTGGTGGACGCGGCATCGCGGGGTCTTCGACGTGCGGCCCGGCGAGTGGCGCGTGCTGGTTTCGCTCGGGGTGATCTTCTCGGTGCAGATCGGCACCATGAACGTGGGGATCGGCCTCACCTCCGCCTCCCACGGCGCGGTGCTGCTCAACTCCTACGCGGTGCACACGGTGGTGCTCGCCCACTTCATGATCCCGGGCGACCCGCTCACCCCCGCCAAGGTGGGCGGCGTGCTCGTCGCCTACACCGGCATCGTGCTCCTCTTCGCGCGCGACTTCTCGTTCCGGAGCGAGACCCTGCTCGGCGACCTGGTGGTCGCGGCCAGCGCGGTCCTCCTCGCGGAGCGCGTCGTGTACATGGCGCGCGCGGTCCAGCGGTTCGATCCTCTCAAGCTGCTCGTCTTCCAGTCCGCGATCGGGAGCGCCTGCTTCCTGCTCGCGAGCGTCGTCCTGGAATCGGGCGTGCCCACCCGCTACACGCCCGCCCTCGCCGCCTCGCTCTTCTACCAGGGCGCGGTGGTGGCCGGCTTCAACTTCATCGTCAACTCGTACCTCTTCAAGGTCTACCTGGCGAGCGCGCTCGCCACCTGCTCGCTCACCACCCCGCTCTTCGGGGTCCTGGTGGCGGCCGCGGTGACCGGCGACCGCCTCAACCCGCTCCTGCTCCTCTCGAGCGTCATGGTCGCGGCCGGCATCGGCCTCACCGTGCGCCGCTGACCGTCTTGACCGCTCCGCCCGCGCGCGGTAGCGTCGGGCCATGCCCACCCGGCCGTCGAAGGCGCTCGAGGTCGTGCCCAATCCGCACCCGGACCGCGACTACGAGGTCAGCCTCGAGATCCCCGAGTTCACGTGCGTCTGCCCCCGCACCGGCCAGCCCGACTTCGCCACGATTCGCGTGCGCTACGTGCCAGACCGGCACCTGCTCGAGCTGAAGGCGATCAAGCTCTACATCTGGTCGTACCGGAACGAAGGGGCCTTCCACGAGGACGTGACCAACCGGATCCTGAACGACTTCGTGGCCGCGGCGGCGCCGCGCTGGATCGAGGTGGTCGGCGACTTCACGGTGCGCGGCGGCATCAAGACGGTGGTCCGCGCCACCCACGGCAAGCGGCCGGAGATCTAGCCGGCCAGGCTCAGCAGCACCACCCCCGCGAGCATCACCAGCGCCCCCGGCGCGATGTCCCGCACCTTCTGCTTCTCGTGGAACATCACGGTTCCGATCGCCATCGCGAAGAGGATCTCCACCTGCTTCACCGCCTCCACGTAGGAGGAGAGCGTCATCAGGTAGGCGGTGCCCTGGCTGACGGTGGTGAGCGAGGCGAAGAGGCCGAAGCTCACGAAGGCCTTCCAGTAGCGCGGCACCTCCACGAAGCGGCGTCGCGAGGTCTTGAGCACGATCGGGGTGACGAGCAGGCTCGCGGCCACGTAGCCGCCGAGGGTGCCCATGTACTGGTCGGAGCACTGCATCGCCCACTTGATCGTGACCACCGACGGCGCGAAGAAGAGCGCGGCGAGCAGGGTGTAGCGCATGCCGCGGTCGGTGAAGAGCACCGCGAGCGGCGCCCACCACGCGATGTGGGCCCGGTTGACGTTGAGCAGGTAGACGCCGGACATGCTGATCAGGATCCCCGCGATGCCGAGCAGGGTCGGCCGCTCCCGCAGGGTGAAATATCCCAGCACGACCAGGATCAGCAGGCTCACCTTCCAGAGCGCGGTGACCATGGAGATCTCGGCGAGCTTCAGCGCCTTGGACAGCGCCATGGTCGAGATGGTCTGGCACACCGCGAACGAGGCGCAGGCGAGGTAGAACCCCGGCTTGATCTCGGGCACGCCCTTCCAGAGCACGAACGCCCCCGCGAAGGGCAGCAGGAACGTGAACCGCCCCCAGACGTTGATGTACTCGTCGAGCGAGTGGCCGAGGCGCTTCATCACCGTGTTGCGAAGCACCTGGCACAGGGCCGCCGCCAGCGCGAGCAGGAACCACACGGCTAGCGCGCGGTCCGGCCGAGCAGGACGAGGAGCGCGTCCGCCACCGCGCCGGGCTGCTCGCGGGGAAGGAAGTGGCCGGCGTCCGGGATCACGTGCCGCGCGGTGCCGTCCGGGAACATCGCGGGGTGCGACTCGCTGTGCCGGGGCGCGTCGACCCCGTCGTCGCGGCCGTGCAGGATCACGCTCGGCACCGTGATGCGCGGCCGCTCCGCGAGACGCCGCTCGATCGCGTCGAACCGCGGGTCGCCCGCCGCGTTGCCGTGCCGGTGGCGATAGGAGTGGATCACCACCGGGACGAAGTCCGGGTTGTCGAAGGCGGCCGCGGCGCGCTCGAAGTCGGCGTCGTCGAAGCGCCATCCCGGAGACCAGTCCCGCCAGAGGAGCCGGCAGATCTCGCGCCGGTTCTTCTCGAGCCCGAGGCGCCCGCGCTCGGTATTGAAGTACCACTGGTACCAGTACCCGCGCTCGTCCTCCGCGGGGGCGGGCCGCGGCGGCGCCAGCGTGTTCTGCACGTTGTAGCCGCCGATGGTGACGAGCGCGCGCACGCGGGCCGGAGCCAGGATCGCCGCGATGCAGGCCGCGCGCCCGCCCCAGTCGTAGCCGGCGAGCGCGGCCCGCTCGATCCCGAGCGCGTCCATGAGATCCAGCAGGTCCAGCCCGATCGCGGCCTGCTGGGCCATGCGCGGCGCGGCCTGATCCAGAAAGCGCGTCGGCCCGTAGCCGCGCAGGTAGGGGGCCACGACCCGGCAGCCGCGCGCGGCCAGCGGCGGGGCCACCCGTTCCCAGGCGTGGGGGTCGTCGGGAAAGCCGTGGAGGAGAACGACCGGCGCGCCCCCCGCGTCGCCCCACTCCTCGTAGCCGATCTCGAGGGTCGGCGTGCGGACGGTCGGCACCTTCGCGGCGCCCGGGTCAGAAGCCCTTGACGTACGGCAGGCGCCCGGCGGTGGCCTCGATCGCGTCGCCCGCGTCGAGCAGCACGCCGGTGGCGTTCCACGCCCCCGAGACGAGCTGGTTGCGGGCGCCGTCGGCGATCCGGGCCGGGATCACGCGGTCGCCCGCGCGCACCTCCTGCCGCTCCACGTCCACCGTGACCGCCAGCTTCGGATCGCGGCCGACCGCACGCTGCAGCCACAGCACGTCGTCCTGAGAGATGGAGAGGCACGGGATGCCGAGCATGGTGCAGTTGCCGAAGAAGATCTCCGCGAAGGAGCCGGCCACGATGGCCTTGATGCCCCACTGCTTGAGCGATTCCGGCGCGTGCTCGCGCGAGGACCCGCAGCCGAAGTTCATGCCCCCCACGAGCACCGAGGCGCCTTCGTAGGCCTTCTGGTTGAACGAATGCTCCGGGTCCTGCTTGCGCGCGTCCTCGAAGGCGTGCAGGCCCAGGCCCTCGTTGGTGACCGTCTTGAGGAATCGTGCCGGGATGATCCGATCGGTGTCGATGTCGTTGCCCGGGATGGGAATGCCCCGTCCCGCGACCTGCCGCCGCGTGCTCTCGCTCATCGCGTCGCCTCCTGGCAATCGCTCATCTCAGCATCTCTCGCACGTCGGTGACCGCGCCGTGGAGCGCGGCCGCCGCCGCCATGGCCGGGCTCATCAGCAGGGTGCGGCCGGTGGGGCTGCCCTGGCGTCCGATGAAGTTACGGTTGCTGGTGGACGCGCTCATCTCGCGGCCCTTGAGCTTGTCGTCGTTCATGCCGAGGCACATCGAGCAGCCCGCGTTGCGCCACTCGAAGCCTGCCTCCCGGAAGACCTCGTGGAGACCCTCGGCCTCGGCGGCCTTGGCCACCTGCTGCGAGCCGGGCACCACGATCGCCCGCACCCCCGCGGCCACCCGGTTCCCCTTGGCCACCGCGGCGGCCACCCGCAGATCCGAGATCCGCGAATTGGTGCACGAGCCGATGAACACCACGTCGATCTTCGCGCCCGCGATCGGCTGCCCCGCGGTGAAGCCCATGTGGGCCAGGCCCTCGCGGTACGTGGGACGCTCCGGCTCCGGCGCCGACTCGGGCGACGGGATGCGCTCGCCCACCCCGACCGACTGCCCCGGGTTGATGCCCCAGGTCACCATCGGCGGGATCGCGCTGCCGTCGAGCCGCTTGACGTCGTCGAAGGAGGCCCCGGCGTCGGACGCCATGCCCTTCCACCACGTCACCGCGCGATCGAAGGCCGCGCCCTGCGGGGCGTACTGGCGGCCGCGCAGGTAGTCGAAGGTGGTCTGGTCCGGGTTGACGTAGCCGGAGCGGGCGCCGCCCTCGATCGACATGTTGCAGAGCGTGAGCCGCTCCTCCATCGTCATCCGGTCCACCACCGCCCCCGCGTACTCGTAGGCGTAGCCCACGCCGCCGTTGACTCCCAGGGCGCGGATGATCGCGAGGATGACGTCCTTGGCGTAGACGCCCCGGGAGAGCGCGCCGTCCACCCGGACCTGCCGCAGCTTGGGCTTGGCCATGGCCAGGCACTGGGTGGCCAGCACGTCGCGCACCTGGCTGGTGCCGATGCCGAACGCGATCGCCCCCACCGCCCCGTGGGTCGCGGTGTGGCTGTCCCCGCACGCGATGGTCATGCCCGGCTGGGTCAGCCCCAGCTCGGGCCCGATCACGTGCACGATGCCCTGGCGGCCGCTGTCCAGGCCGAAGAGGGGCACCCGGCTCTGTTCCGCGTTGCGGATCATGTGGACCGCCATCTCCTCCGCCACCGGGTCCGCGAACGGCCGCTGCTGGGCGGTGGTGGGGATGATGTGGTCGAGGGTGGCGAAGGTCCGCTCCGGCATCCGGACCGGCAGCTTGAGCTCGCGCAGCGCCTGGAAGGCCTGGGGCGAGGTGACCTCGTGGATGAGATGGAGCCCGATCAGGAGCTGCGTTTGCCCCGAGGGCAGCGTGCGCACCGTGTGAGCGTCCCAAACCTTGTCGAGCAGTGTCGACGCCATTGTCTCCTCCATGGCCGGCAGGCGGCCGGCCCGGAGAGTGTCCCGCCGCCAGACCGTTAAGTATAGTGAAATCTTCTTGCCGGTCCCGTAAGATTTGCTAATGATCGACGCCGCCCTCCTGCCCGCCCTGCTGAGCCTGCTCACCGTCGCGCGCAGCGGCTCGGTGGGGGCGGCGGCGCGGCTGCACCACCGCACCTCCTCCGCGATCAGCCAGCAGATCCGCAAGCTCGAGCGGCACCTCGGGGTGGCGCTGCTCGAGCGCGCGGGCCGCGGCGTCCGCCTCACCGCCGCGGGCGAGGCCGCGCTGCCCGGCATCCTCAAGCTCGGCACCGAGACCGAGGCGCTCTTCTCTCACCTGGCCGAGCTGTCGGGCCGTCCGCCCGCGACCCTGCGCGTCGCGGTCAGCGACTACCTCGGGAAGGCCCTGCTGGTGCCGGTGCTGCGCGAGCTCCTGGAAGAGCGGCTGCCGCTGCGGTTCGAGATCGCCACCACCCATTCGCGCGAGGGCGTCCGCCTGGTCGGGCTCGGTGAGGCGGACTGCGCGGTGGTCACCGGCCAGGAGATCCCGCGCGGGCTCGAGGCCGAGCACCTCTTCGACCAGCCCTTCGTCTGGGTCGGACCCCGCCGGACCGGGAAGCGCGTGCCGCTCCCCGACCAGCTCGCGCGCGAGCCGCTGCTGCGGCTCGGAGCCGGCAGCCAGGGCCGGCGGCTGCTGGAGGACTACCTGACGCGCGAGCGCATCCAGCCCACCTCCACGATCGACGTCCCGAGCGTGTCCCTCCTGCTCGCGTACGTCTCCGGGGGCCTGGGCGTCGGCCTCGCCCCCGCGCTGGCGCTGGCCGAGCTCGATCGCGGCCGGGTCCGGTGGGAGCGGGCGGCGGTGCCGGCGCTGCCGGTC
>DATFGS010000604.1:0-3026 GCA_035249225.1 Candidatus Methylomirabilota bacterium
TCGCATCCGGCGCGGGGGGAGCGGCGGGCGCGGGAGCCTTCAGATGCAGCGTCCGGGCGGTCTGGGTCGTCTCCCCGTCGGTGGTCGTCGCGGTGACCAGCACGACGTTCTTCCCGGGCTTGAGCTTGACGACCTGATCGAGTGTCACGCTGGATCCGCTGGTGGAGACCGACCGCGCCTCGCCGTTCACGCTGACACTCACGCGCGCGACACCCTTGCCGGCGAGCACCTTCCCCTCGAGCCGGAGCGAATCGGCCTCCACGGTCTGCTGGTCCCGCGGCTGCGTCAGCACGATCTGCAAAGGCGCGGTCGCGGGCCGATTGACCGCGACCACCTCGAAGCCGTACCAGCGCGACGAATGATCGTCGGCGAGCTTGACGATCTGCTGCACCTCCGGCGCGTACCACATGTGCAGCTGCCGCCGGTACTGGGAGACACGCTGATTGAGCGTGAAGTCGATACGGAAGGCCTTGAAGGTGCCCGCGCGGGTCACGACGTCCTCGTAGGCGCCCACCTCCCAGAAGAACTGGCTGGGCACCCCCGCGATGTTGTTCTCGCTTCGCCACACGCCCCCGGTGACCCCCTTCTTGCCGACCTGCAGCGGCCAGGACACCCGCGGGGGCGGATCGAACTCGCCGAAGAACTTCCCCTTGCGCACGCCGGCGATCGTGAGGTCCCGGCTCAGCTGGACCTCACGATCCCCGGACTCGAACACGTAGAGGTCGCGCTCGATGCGCGTCAGGCGATAGACGCCGTCCTGACGGCTCCAGGTCTGGCCGACCTCGTAGGACGGGCGCTCGGCCTGGACGTTCTCGGACCCGGCGGCCCCCCCGGGCGAGGACGAGCTCGCGCAGGCCGACGCGAGGGCAATTGCGAGCAACCCCAGCGCGACGGCGCCCGGCCACCCCGGCACGCGCGAACGACGCCCGGCGCCGGGGCCGAGAACCTGCTCACATGACTCGGGGCGGCATGTCCGCAAATGGGCCTCCTGCCCGGCGGGCTCGCACACGACGGGCTGCCGCCGGAGCCTAACACAGGCGACGGGATCGGGTTCCGGGGAACCCGGCCCCTACTCCCCTCTCCCCGCGGGGGAGAGGGCGCGGACCAGGTGATCCCGTTATCGCAGCCGGAAGAGCCGCATCGGCGTCTCCACGTTCTTCAGCTCGCGCACGCCCAGGTCCTCCACCGCCAGGTCCTCCCCGAGCCGCCGCCGCGTCGCCTCGCTGACCACGATCTCGCCGTCGCCCGCCTGCGCGGCCAGGCGGGCCGCGATGTTGGTGGTCATGCCGGAGGCGGTGTAGGTCCAGCGCGTGCCCGCGCGGCCCTCGATCTTCGTCGCGCCCAGCAGCGCGGGGCCGGTGTTGACGCCCACGTGCATGGCCACCGGCTCGAAGCGCGCGGCCAGCTCGGCGCCGATCTCGGCGGCCCGGCGGTGGATGGCCCGCGCCGCGTCCACCGCCGCGCGGGCGTGGGGGCCCTCGTGGAAGATCACCATGAGCCCGTCGCCCGCGGTCTCGTTCACGTCGCCGCCGTGCTTGACGATCTCGTCGAGGAAGGCGCCGAAGTAGCGCTCGACGAGGGCGCCCAGGTCGTCGGGCGCGATACGCGAGGACAGCCGGGTGTAGCCGCTGATGTCGGCGAAGAGCACGCTGACGTCGGTCTCGCGCTTGTCCAGCGACGGGGCCTCCGGCGCCTCCTCGATGAGCTGACGCACCCGGCGCGGCACGAACTTGGCGAGGCTGCCTCGGATGAGCAGGCTGCGCTCGAGCTGCTGGGCGTAGTCCAGCACCTGGCGGTGCGCCTCCGCGTTGGCCACCGCCACCGCGGCCTGGTCGGCCAGGGCCTCCAGCATCTCGAGGTCCTCGCCGGTATAGGGCGCCTCCGACCGCTTGCCGCCCAGCACCAGGAGCGCGCGCAGCCGCGCCTGGAAACGCAGCGGCACCACCACCTCCGCGTCCAGCGCCCGGTAGGCGGCCAGGGCCGCGCCGCGGTCGTCGCCGAAGCTCGGATCCGCGGCGAGCTGGTAGCGCGAGAGCGCGCCCGGCGCGATCGCGAGGGCGGCCAGCACGTCGTGGGGGAAGCCGTCCACGAGGAGCCGCGCCGCGCGCACGTGCATGGACGACTCGATCGTGGTGGTGAGGCGCCGCGTGATCTCGTCGAGATCGAGGAGGCTCGACATCGAGCGGGCGAGCGTGCGCATCGCCTGCGCGTAGTCGTAACGCTCGCGGAAGAACGTGCGGTCCACCGCGCGCCGCACGCGCTCGCGCAGGGGATTGAAGAGCAGCACCACCACGAACATGAACCCCGCCGAGAACCAGGGCGAGCGGGTGAGGTCGGTCTGGGCCAGCAGCGCGTTGGTCCCGGCCAGGAGCAGCGCGTAGGCGCCGGTGACGAGACCGGCCAGCCCGGTGTAGATCACCGAGCGGCGGATCACCACGGTGGCGTCGAAGAGGCGGTAGCGCACGGTGGCGTAGCCGATGGCCGCCGGGTAGAGCAGCATGAGGGCCGAGCCGACCTGTGGGTCGAACCGGCTCTCGTAGAGCTGCTGGAGCGGCCACAGCATGAACCCGAGCCAGGCGCCGAGGCCCGTCGCGATGCCCAGCAGCAGCACGGTGGTCTGCTGGTTGACGAGCGGCGAGGCGGCCCGGCGCCGCGTGTCGAGCAGCGCGCCCACCTTGATCGGGAAGGACAGCGTGCTCAGCACCGAGAGCACCGCCGCGGAGGCCGGGTAGACCCAGCCGTTCACCAGGAGCGCCGGCGCGAAGGCCTGGATCAGGATGAACGAGAGCGCGCCGGCCAGGCCGAGCACGACCGCCACCCGGTACAGGCGCGGGATCACGCGGTGGCGCTCGAGCCAGCGCTCGCGGGCGGCATTGGCCGGGTACGTGAGGAAGAAGATCCAGCCGTGAATGGAGAGCAGCGGGGCCAGCAGCCCGACCAGCGCCCCCGCGTACGGGCGCGCGCCCAGCACCGCCTCGGGCACCGCCACGTTGGAGATGGCCCAGAGGCACATATAGAGGAGGAAG
>DATFGS010000605.1:0-9224 GCA_035249225.1 Candidatus Methylomirabilota bacterium
GGCCCATAAGCCGGGCAGTGGACTCTGATCGCTTCCGAGGCAGCGCTACTTGCTAGATCTCGGTCGGAGGTGTTGCTGGACGAAGACCGCCGCCTCCGCTTTGCTGACGCCGCCACTAGCAACACCCAGCACCAGACGTTCGAGGTCTTGAGGGTTGGCGGCTAGCCGGCGTGAGTTCAGTCCGAGGAAAGCCAGAAGGATCATCAGTCCAACCCGCTTGTTACCGTCTACAAACGGGTGATTTCGGACGACATGGAAGAGGTAGGCGGCTGCCATCTCATGGAGGCCTTCGTGCAGGAACCGGCCTTCGAAGGTAGCCGAGGGAACTCCTAGCGCGGACTGCAAGAGGCCGAGGTCCCTGATGCCTGACCGCCCTCCGTATCGCTCGATCTGGTCGGCGTGGAGTGCGATGGCCTCATCGAGTGTCAGGAAGACGACCTTCACGAGTCCGCGAGTCGCTTGAAGACGCCTCCGTACTGTCGGTGTGCCTCGGCAACAATGCGCTTCAGGCGAGCGGTCCGACGACGGTCGCGCACAGGGGTTATGACGATCACATCGCCGTCGGTAGACACCTCGAGAGGCGTGTTGGCGTCTATCTGGGCGCGGTCGAGCAGAGGCTTGTCCAGCACGAGCGCGAGGCTATTCCCGGTCTTCGTTAGCTTCTTGAGCAATCAGGTTCTCCGTACTGACAAGATGGCATATTCGTACGTACTAGTCAAGGGGCTCACCACCCGGGTCGTCCCTCACAATGCTACCGCTTCACGCATGATGGGCTCCTCTATGTAGTCTAGAAGCGGAAGCGTGATCTTGACACCGCCTACTTCTCCGCCAACACACGTACCTCTTTCCGAAGACGGGCACCCAGCCGGTCTTTCTCAGCCTCAAGGTCATGTCGAGTCTGGAGGTTCAACCAGAACCGGTCGGAGGTGCCGAAATACCGGGCTAGCCGCAATGCAGTGCCGGCGGTCACCGCGCGTTTGCCGAGCACGATGTCGTTGATGCGTCGAGGGGGCACGCCGACATCCTTGGCGAGCTGGTACTGACTGATTTCGAGGGGCTTCAAGAATTCTTCGAGAAGGATCTCACCCGGGGTGATGGGCGGTAGCTTCTTCCTCGGCATCAATAGCTCCTCAGAGCGCTACCGCTTCGCGAAGGATGGGCTCCTTGACATGAGGGCGGAGACCGTCTCCGTCACGACGTCAACCCGGCGCTGCAGAAGATGCTCGAGGTCGACGAGGAGCTTGGCAAGGTCGAGAAGGCTCCGGCCGCCTTCCAGGTCGACGAGGAAGTCCACGTCGCTGTCGGGTCCGACCTCGCCACGTACCACGGATCCAAAGACCCGCACGTTCGTCGCGCCGTGGAGTGTGGCGATCGCGAGGATCTCGTCTCGACGAGCCCTCAGTACCGTGTATCGATGCTCAAGGCAGAAGGTCCGAGACCGGAATGGCGCAGTCAGGGAGCGCGAGGGGAGTCACCGAGTCGCCCCGTCGCAGGGTTGCCGTCGAAGCGTAGCGCCAGCCATAGGCCCCGTGCGGATCAGCCACCGGCTCTCGGTACACCTCCAGGACATTGTCGACCAGGTTGACGATCCAGTAGTCTGCCACCCCGGCCCGGGCGTAGAGGCTGGCTTTCTCCCCGCGATCGAGCGCGAGGCTCGCCAGCGCCACCTCCACCACGAGCTCAGGGCGACTCGGGTGAGACGCAAGGTAGTCGCGGGGCCCCCCGGGCACGACGGCGATGTCCGGTTCCGGCTCGGACTCCTCGTCCAGCGCGACGGGCAGCTGGGCCTCGATGGTCCAGTCGGGTCCGAACACCACGCGAAGCGCGCGAGCGACCAGGCGAATGCCGGTCGCATGCGGCCTGCCCTGCGGCTCGCGGACGACCAGCTGGCCGCCGAGCAGCTCCAGACGCTCGTCGGGTGCGAAGGCGCCCAGGTCGATCAGGCGCTCGTACTCCAGGCGGGTCCAGCGCTTCGTACGGACGGGCGACGCGGCGATCTCCCTCACGGCAGGAGATCCGCGACGAGGATCGCGACGGTCGGAGCGGAGAGCGGGCTGACGGCATCGCCGGCGGTCAGCGTGATGGTCGCTCCGTAGTGATGGCCGTACCGCGCGTGCGGGGCGGCCACCGGCTCCCGGTAGACCTCCAGCACTTGCCCCCCGAGATTGAGGATCCAGTAGTCGGCGATCCCGGCTCGGGCATAGAGGCTGGCCTTTTCCCTCCGGTCGAACTCCAAGCTCGAGTCGGCCACCTCGACGATTAGAACGGGGTGCGACGGGTGGACGCGGCGGTGCTCTCGTCGGCTCCCGGACACGACCGCGATGTCGGGCTCCGGCTCGGAATCCTCGTCGAGCGCGATGGGGCTGTGCGTCCTGACTGTCCAGCCGGCGCCAAAGGCCTGGCGCAGCGCGTCCTCGGTGAGGCCGACGGCGGTGGCGTGGGGACCGCCTTGAGGCTCGCGGACGACCACCGCGCCGCCGACCAGCTCGAGGCGCTCGCCCGGCCGGAAGGCGCCCAGATCAATCAGGCGCTCGTACTCGACCCGGGTCCAGTGCTTGGTGCGTACCGAGGAAATCGTCACGCCCTCCAAGCTAGCCCTCCGGTGCCCACCCCGTCAACGTCCACTCGGCGATACACCCAGCAGCTCCACCGCTTCCCGCTGACGCTCCGGGCTCACGTGCGTGTAGATCTCCGTGGTCGCCAGCGACTCGTGCCCCAGCAGCTTCTGGATCACGCGCAGGTCCGCGCGCCGGTTCAGCAGCTCGGTGGCGAAGGTGTGGCGGAAGAGGTGCGGGTGCAGGCGCCGGCCGATGCGGCGGCTCACGCGCTTGCAGAGCAGCACCATCACCTGCTTGGTGATGCGTCCGCGCCAGCTCACGAAGAGCGGGTGCTCGGGGCCGAGGCCGGGCCGGGTGGCCAGGTAGGTGTCGAGCGCAGCCTGGGCGGTCGGATGCAGCGGCACCACGCGGTCCTTGTTGCCCTTGCCGTGCACCATCAGGCTCGGGGCCTCGCGCGCGTAGTCGCCCACGTCGGCCGCCATCACCTCGCCGCGGCGCAGGCCGCCGTAGGCCAGCAGGGCCAGGATGGCGCGATCGCGCGCCTTGCGCTCGGCGGCCACGATCTGCTCGACCTGGCTCCAGGCGAGCACGCGGGGCAGGCGGCGCTCGCGGCGCGGCACCGAGATGCCGATCATCGGGCTGCGCTGGAGATAGCGCCGCTCCACGAGCCAGCCGGCGAAGCGGTTCAGCTCGACGAGGCGACGGCGCACCGTGTTGATGCTCCAGCGGCGGGTGGCCATGTGGGCCTGGTAGTCGCGGATGAGGGCGGTGGTGAAGGTGCGGAGGCCTGGAGCCCCCTCACCCTGCCCTCTGCCCTTCGGTCCGAGGGTTCTGGAGCGGCGGCGGGCGAAGGCGAGAAAGAGGCCGAAGTCGCTGCGGTAGGACTTGATGGTCATCGGGCGGAGCCGCTTCTCCACCGCGCAGTGCTGAAGGAAGCGCGCGTGGAGGGCGGCCAGCGTCATGACGTAACCGGAGCCTAGGGCGGCCGCGGCGGTGCGTCAATGTCACGGAAAGAAGACGCCCGCCGACGGCCCGGCTCAGCGAGGTCTACTCAGCGGCCGACTCCGAGATAGGTCGCGGTGACGCGCTCGTCGGCTCGGAGGGCGGCCGGGGTGCCCTCGAACACGATGGTCCCGTGGTCGATCACGTAGACGCGGTCGGCGAGGCCGAGAGCCATCTCGGCGTTCTGCTCGACCAGCAGCATGCTGACGCGCTCGCGCTTGAGCTCGCGGACGGTGCCCATGACCGCTTCCACGACCAGGGGGGCCAGGCCCTGCGAGGGCTCGTCGAGCAGGAGCAGGTCGGGCCCGGTCAGCAGGGCGCGGGCGATGGCGAGCATCTGCTGCTCGCCGCCCGAGAGGAAGCGGCCCTTGCGGTCCAGCACTTCGCGGAGCTTCGGGAAGCGCTCGAGCATGCTCTCCATCGGCCAGCGGGAGCCCGGCCGACGTGCGATCTCGAGGTTCTCGCGCGCGGTCAGGTAGGAGAAGATGCCGCGCGTCTCGGGCACCAGCGCGATGCCGAGCCGGGAGATCGCGTGCGGCGGAAGGCCCGCGATGTTGCTGCCCTTGTAGGCGATCTCGCCGCTCCGGGGCGGGGTGAGGCCGGTGATGGAGCGCAGGGTCGTGGTCTTGCCCGCGCCGTTGCGGCCGAGGAGCGCCACCACCTCGCCCTCGTCGACGCGGAGGGAGAGGCGATGGAGGATGTGGCCAAGGCCGTAGTAGGTGTCGATGGTGCGGACGTCCAGGATCATGGCGCGGCGATGCCGCCCAGGTAGGCGCGGCGGACCTCGGCGTTGCGCTGGATCTCGGCGGGGCTGCCCTCGGCGATCACGCTCCCGAAGTGCATGACCGAGATGCGGTCCGACATGCTCATCACGACGTCGATCTTGTGCTCGATCAGCACGATCGTGTAGCGGCGTTTGAGCTTTTGCACGAGCGCCACCATCTTTTGCGTCTCGTCCGGCGAGAGCCCGGCCGCCGGCTCGTCCAGTAGCAGGAGGCGCGGGGCCGCGGCCAGCGCGATCGCCAGCTCGAGCTGGCGCTGCTCGCCGTGGGAGATCTCGCGGGCCGGCAGGCCGGCCTTGTCGCCCAGGCCGACCTCCGTCAGCACGCCCAGCGCCCGGGCGGTCAGCTCCGGGTAGCGGTCGGCGCGGCGCCAGGCCAGGCCTCGCCAGGAGTCCTGCCGGGCGAAGGCGGCCAGCCAGACGTTGTCCAGGATGGAGAGGACGGGGAAGATGCTCGTGCGCTGGAACGAGCGCGCGATGCCCAGGTGTGCGATCCGGTGCGGGGGCGTCCCCGCGATGTCGCGCCCGTCGAAGAGGATGCGGCCCGACGTGGGCGCGTGCTGGCCGGTCAGCAGGTTGAAGAACGTGGTCTTGCCGGCCCCGTTGGGCCCGATGACCGAGTGGAGCGAGCCCTCCTCGACCTCCAGCGTGACGTCGTTGACCGCGGTCAGCGCGCCGAAGGACTTCGTGAGGCGCTCGGTCCTAACGAGGGGCATCGGCCCGCGCCTCGGCGGGGAGCCGGCGCGCCGCGCGCCACGTCCAGAAGCGCGCCCACGCCTCCACCACGCCGCCCCGGAAGAACAGCACCACGATGACGAAGGCCACGCCCAGCAGGAGGGGCCAGCGGGCCCACATGGCGCTGACCGACTCCGAGAGCCAGATGAACACGAACGAGCCGATCACGGGCCCGTACAGCGAGCCCGAGCCGCCGATGAGGGTGGCGAAGACCACGTTGCCCGAGAACACGAAGCCGATGGCCTCGAGCGGCACGATGCCGAACAGCATGGCGTAGAGCACGCCGGCGAGGCCGGAGAAGGCCCCGCCCACCACGAAGGCGCAGAGCTTCATGCGCGGGACGTCGTAGCCGAGCGCCTCCGCGCGCAGCTCGTTCTCGCGGATGGCCTGCAGGATCTTGCCCAGCGGGGACTCGACGATGCGCCGCATGATCCAGAGCGAGAGGAGGAAGAGCGCGGCCACCACCGCGTAGTAGGTCAGCGGGGCGTGGATGTCGAGGCCGAGGACGTTCGGGCGGGGGATGCCGGGCATGCCGTCCTCGCCGCCGGTGACCGTCGTCCACTGGTAGGCCGTGAAGTAGAACATCTGGTTCAGCGCGAAGGTGAGCATGATGAAGTAGAGCCCCGAGCGCTGCACGCAGAGATAGCCCACGACCGCCGCCGAGACGGCTCCCACCACGACGCCGATGGCGAGCGCCAGGAACACGTTGATGCCGTAGTACTTCAGCAGGTAGCCGGCCACGTAGGCGGCCGAGCCGAAGAAGGTGGCCTGGCCGAAGGAGAGCAGGCCGGTGTAGCCCATGAGCAGGTTCAGGCCCAGCCCGAAGATCGCGAAGATCCAGATCTCGGTGGCGATGGCGTGCCGCACGAAGACCGGGAGGAGGACGACCGCGCCCAGGATCGCGAGCCACTGACGGGAGAGGGCGCCGGGCATTCTATGCCGCCTGAACGTGGATGACTTCGGTTCGGCGGCTGGGCCTCTTCGCGCAAGCGCTCATCGGATGCCGAACAGTCCCTGGGGGCGGACGAGCAGGATGGCCGCCATGACCGCGAAGATCACCGCCACCGAGGCCTCGGGCCAGAACAGCGCCACCAGGCTCTGGGCCACGCCGACCAGCAGGCCGGCCGCGATGGAGCCCAGGAGGTTGCCGAGCCCGGCCAGCGCCACCACGACGAAGGCGATGCCGAGCATGTCCACCCCCATCCACGGGTTCAGCCCGCGGATCGGGGCGGTCAGCGCGCCGGCGATGCCCGCCATGGCGCAGCCCAGCGCGAAGGCCGCGGTGAAGAGGCGATGGATGTCGATGCCGAGCAGCGACACCATCTCCCGGTCCTCGATGCCCGCGCGCATGATGGCGCCGTAGCGGGTCTTCTCGAGGAAGAGCCAGGCTCCCAGCACCAGCAGCCCGGCGGCCGCCATCACGAAGAGGCGGTACTTCGGGTAGAACGTGATGCCGAGGTCGACGCCGCCCCGCAGGAGCGGCGGCGGCAGCTGGCTCATGCCCACCGGGCTCCAGACGATGATGATGCCCTCGGTCACGATGAGTGAGAGCCCGAAGGTGAGCAGCAGCTGGTAGTCGTGGCCGGCCCGGTAGAGCGGCCGGATCCCGCCGTACTCGATCAGCACCCCCAGGAGGCCCACGCCCAGCGGGGCCAGCAGCAGGGCCACCCAGAAGTTGCCGACGAGCTGCATCACCGTGTAGAGCGAATAGGCGCCGAGGGCGAACAGGGCGCCGTGGGCGAAGTTCGGGATGTTGAGCACGCCCGTGATGATGGACAGGCCGATGCCCATCAGCGCGTAGAGCATGCCGGTGGCCAGCCCGTTGAGGATCTGGCCCACGAGGAGCGAAGCCTTCACGCGTCGAGCGCGGAGCCCCCTCCGGGGCTAGAGCGCCCCGATGTCCTTGCAGGCGGCGTACTCCGCGGGCAGCGGCGTCGAGCCCGTCGCGATGATGTCGGCGAAGTCCATCGCGTGTTTCATCGCTTCCTTCTTCTTGCAGCGCATGAAGAAGTACGGGCGCAGGGTCTGGTGGGTCTTGGGGTCCACCTTCATGCGGCCCACCAGGTCGTCCACCTCGAGGCCCTCGCAGGCCCGGATGACGTCCGGCACCTCGGTGGACCTGGCCTTGTCCATGGCGGCCAGCAGCATCCGCGTCATCCCGTAGGCCGCGGCGGGTGCGTAGCCGGGAGGGCCGCCGAACTTGGCCTGGTAGCTCTTCACGAACTCGCGGGCCACCGGCGTGTCGGCGGTGTAGTAGAAGTTCGAGCCGACCCAGATGTTCTCGCGGATCTCGGGGGCGAGCTGGACGAGCTCCTCCACGCCCGAGGACCACGTCATGATCAGCGGGACCTTCGGGGTGAGCCCGAAGTTGAAGATCTCACGCGCGCCGGTGACCGCGTCGAGGCCGAAGTTGATCATGGCCACCACGTCGGGCTTGTTGCCGGCCGCCTTGGTCACGTAGTTGGAGAACTCGCGCTCGCCCAGCGGGTGACGGTCGGCGCCCACGAACTCGATGCCGTGGGTCTTGCCCACCTCCTTGATGTACTTCTCCACCGACCAGCCGAAGGCGTAGTCGGCCACCAGGAGGTGCCAGCGCTTGGCCTTGGGGTTGGCCTGCATGAAGGTATCCACCACCGTCTTTGCGGCGGTGTAGGGGCTCGCCGCCCACTGGAAGGAGTAACGGTGGCAGCGCGCGCCCGAGATGTCCTCGGTGCCGCCGCTGAAGTAGTGGAACACCTTCTTGCGCTTGGCCACCTCGGAGACGGCCAGCGCGACGCCCGAGGACCAGGGGCCGATGATGTACTTCACGCCGTCGGCGTCCACCGCCTCCTCGGCCCGCCGGGTGGCGCTGCCCGCCTTGGTCTCGTCGTCGCGGGTGATGTACTTGATGGCCTTGCCCTGGATCTTCATCCCGCGCTCGTCGAGCGCCAGCTTCATCCCGCGATCGAGGACGGGGCCCACGTCCGAGAAGGCGCCCGTGAAGGACCAGAGCCCCAGCATGGGGATCTCCTTCGCCTGGGCCTGGAGGACGGCCGGGAAGCCGACGCCCGCTGCCGCGGCGGTGGCACCCAGCTTGAGAACGTCTCGTCGAGTGAGCTCACGCATGGTCGATCCTCCCCGTGTGGGATTCGGTCCAGGGCCCGGGCCGGTCACTGGGGGGAGAATCCGTCGCGGGGGGCGCGGTGTCAACCCTTCGCGTTCTTGGGAGTCTCGCGAAGTGGGGGGAGGGTGGGGTAGGATGCGCCATGCTCTGGCGGCTCCTGCTCGTGCTTGGGCTCGCGGTGGTGGGTGGCGGGGCGGCCGCCACCGCCGACACCGCGCCGGTGACGTTCAGCCAGCACGTCGCGCCGTTGCTACAGCAGCATTGCCAGGAGTGCCACCGGGCGGGGGGTGGGGCGCCGTTCACGCTGGGCGAGTACGCGCACGTCTACCAGCGGCGCGACAAGATCCTCGAGTCGGTCGAGAAGCGGCGCATGCCGCCGTGGAAGGCCGTCGCCGGCTACGGGGATCTCGCGGGCGAGCGGCGGATGTCGGAGGCCGAGATCGCCACGATCGCGCGCTGGGTGGCCACCGGCGCGGCCGAGGGTGATCGACGCCTGCTGCCGCCGGCGCCCGAGCTCGCGGGGCCGAGCGCGCTCGACGCGGCCGATCTCGTGCTGCGGCCGGACCAGGCCTTCACGGTGGCGGGACGCGGCGGGGACGTCTACCGGTGCTTCAGCATCCCGACCTCGTTCGCCGAGGATCGCTACTTCACGACCGCGGTGGTGGTGCCGGGCAACCCGAAGATCGTCCATCACATGCTGGCGATGGTGGATGCCACCGGGGTGTCGACGAACATGACCTCGGGCGGCGTCGGGCGCGACGGCGCCTACGGCTATCCGTGCTTCGGCGGGCCGGGCTTCCGGATCGAGGGCTATCTCGGCGGCTGGGCGCCGGGGGCGCGGCCGTGGGACCTGCCGGAGGGCGTCGGCATGCTGCTGCCGAAGGGCGCCCGCGTGGTGTTCCAGCTGCACTACCACAACGCGCAGCTCGCGGCGCAGACGGACCTGACCGAGCTGCGGCTGAAGGCGGCGAAGGGGCCGGTGCAGAAGAAGCTGCACTTCATGCGGGTCGGGCGGTTCAACCTGTCGATCCCGGCCGGCAACCCG
>DATFGS010000606.1:0-7181 GCA_035249225.1 Candidatus Methylomirabilota bacterium
CACCCCGGACAACCTGACCAAGTGGATCGAGAATCCCGAGCACATGAAGCCCGGCGCGCTGATGCCGAACCTGGGGATGAAGGGGGAGCAGTCGAAGGCTCTGGCCGCCTACCTCCTCAGCCTGAAATAGGGAGACGGACATGGCGACTCACGCGGCATTCATGCCGGGGGCGAAAGTGGAGGCCCCCACGTTCTGGGGGGCCGTCGCGTCCTGGCTCACCACCGTCGATCACAAGCGGATCGGCATCCTGTACGGGTCGAGCGCGTTCATCTTCTTCCTGATCGGCGGCATCGAGGCGCTGATCATGCGACTGCAGCTCGCCCGTCCCGACAACACGATCGTGAGCGCGCAGACCTTCAACGAGCTGTTCACCATGCACGGCACCACCATGGTGTTCCTCGCGATCATGCCGATGAGCGCGGCGTTCTTCAATTACATGATCCCGCTCATGATCGGGGCGCGCGACGTGGCCTTCCCGCGCCTGAACGCGCTCTCCTACTGGATCTTCCTCTCCGGCGGGCTCTTCCTGCACGTGAGCTTCCTGGCCAAGGCGGTCCCGGACGGCGGCTGGTTCGGCTACGCCAACCTGACCTCCCACCAGTTCTCCCCGACCCACTCCATCGACTTCTGGATGCTCGGCCTGCAGATCCTCGGCGTCTCGTCGATGCTCGCGGGCTTCAACTTCCTGGTGACGATCATCAACATGCGGGCGCCCGGCATGACCCTCATGCGCATGCCGGTGTTCATCTGGATGAGCTTCGTGACCCAGTTCCTCATCGTGCTCGCCTTCCCCGCGATCACGGTGGCGCTCATCCTCCTCATGTTCGACCGCTTCTTCGGCACCCTCTTCTACTCCCCCGCCGCGGGCGGCGATCCCCTGCTCTGGCAGCACCTCTTCTGGATCTTCGGCCACCCCGAGGTCTACATCCTGATCCTCCCCGCGATGGGCATCGTCTCGGAGGTGCTGCCCACCTTCGCGCGCAAGCCGCTCTTCGGCGCGCCGGTCATCATCTACTCCGGGATCACCATCGGCTTCTTCGGCTTCGGGGTGTGGAGCCACCACATGTTCTCGGTGGGGATGGGCCCGGTGGCCGACGCCGCCTTCTCGATCACCACCATGCTGATCGCGGTGCCCACCGGCGTGAAGATCCTCAACTGGCTCTGCACTCTGTGGGGCGGCTCCATCCGCTTCCAGGTTCCGCTCTACTTCTCGCTCGGCTTCATCGCGATGTTCACGATGGGCGGCCTCTCCGGGGTCATGCACGCCTCGCCCCCGGTGGACCTGCAGCAGACCGACACCTACTTCGTGGTGGCCCACTTCCACTACGTGCTCTTCGGCGGCTCGATCTTCGGGCTCTTCTCGGGCGCCTACTACTGGTGGCCGAAGATCACCGGCAAGCTGCTCGACGAGCGTCTCGGCAAGGTGCACTTCTGGCTGATGATGCTCGGCTTCAACGTGACCTTCTTCCCGCAGCACTACCTCGGGCTGATCGGGATGCCCCGGCGCATCTACACCTACGCGGGAGACCTCGGCTGGAACTTCTGGAACCTGGTCTCCACCGTCGGGTCCTTCACGATCGCGCTCTCCCTCCTCGTGTTCATCGCGAACGTGATCAGGACCACGCGCGGCGGCAAGGTCGCGAGCGGCGACCCCTGGGACGGGCGCACGCTCGAGTGGTCGATCCCCTCGCCGCCCCCGGTCTACAACTTCGCGCGGGTGCCCGAGGTGCACGACCGCGACGAGCTGTGGCGGCAGAAGTACGGCGACGGGCACGGGGGCGCCCCGGGGCCGAAGCCGGCGCCGGTGACCGCGGCGGAGATCGCGGCCATCCACATGCCGCCCAGCTCCTACTGGCCGATCCTGCTCGCCCTCGCGATGGCGGTGATGATCTCGGGCCTGCTCATCAGCATGTACCAGGTCATCGTGGGCGGACTGCTCACCCTGTTCCTCATGTACCGGTTCGCCATGGAATACCATCGCCCCGCCGACGGGCACGGACACTAGGAGAGCCGCCGTGGCCGATCACGCCGCCGCCCACGCCGTCCACGATCCGAACATCGGCAACACCGGGCTCGACCATCGCAAGATGGGCATGTGGGCGTTCCTCGGCTCCGACTGCATGTTCTTCGGGTCGCTGATCGGGACGTACCTGGCCTACAAGGGCAAGTCCATCTCGGGGCCGACCCCGCACGACGTGTTCGACATCCCGCTCACCTCCTACAGCGCGGCCCTGCTGCTCGCGTCGTCCCTGACCATGGTGCTGGCCCTCGCCGCGCTGCAGGACAACCGGGTGAAGGTGGCTGCGTGGTGGCTGCTCGCGACCGCCGCGATGGGGCTGCACTTCGTGCTGAACCAGGTCTACGAGTTCTGGACCTTCGTCCACCACCACGGCCTCACGCTCGGGACGAGCCTCTTCGGCTCGACCTTCTTCGTGCTCACCGGCTTCCACGGCGCGCACGTCACCGGCGGCGTCCTCTGGCTCCTGCTGCTCGTCTCGCTCGCCTGGCGGGGCAAGCTCGACCGGCGCGACTACACGAAGGTCGAGATCGCGGGCCTGTACTGGCACTTCGTCGACATCGTGTGGATCGCGATCTTCACCATCATCTACCTCATCCCCTAGGAGCCGCGACATGGCCGATCACGGCACCGCTGCCGCGACGCACGGAGGAGGGGGCGGGCACGCCACCGTCAAGACGTACATCCAGGTCGCGATCGCGCTGGCCATCATCACCGGCGTCGAGGTCGCCACCCTCTACGTCCCCGGCATCCCCAACCCGGTCCTGGTGGTCAGCCTGCTCCTGATGTCCGCGGTGAAGTTCTACCTCGTCGTCGGCTTCTTCATGCACCTCAAGTACGACCACGGGATCATGCGGGCGCTCTTCGTGGGGCCGCTGATCATCGCGGTCGCCATCATCCTGGCCGTCATGGCGCTCTTCAGCGCCTTCTTGCTGCTGCCCCGTCCGCACTAGGAGTCCGCCCTGGTACCGGCGGACACCGCTCGAGTCTCATGGCTCACGTAGGACCCGGGCCCGCGGGGCCGCCCCCCCTCGGGCCCGAGGGCTTCGACTGGACCTCCTGGCAGGCCGATCCCGGCGTGGTGGCGGGCCTCGTCGTCCTGGGCGCGGCCTACACCGCCGCCATCCTGTGGCGGCGGCGGCTCGCCCCCGAGGCGCGCGTGGAGCCGCTCAAGGCGGTCTCCTTCGGCGGCGCCCTCCTCCTGCTCTTCGGCGTGCTCACCGGGCCCATCCACGACCTCTCGGACTACTACCTCTTCAGCGCCCACATGGTCCAGCACATGCTGCTGGTCTTCGCGATGCCGCCGCTCCTGCTCTACGGGACGCCGGGGTGGATGCTGCGCCCGCTCCTGCGGGATCCCAAGCTCCTGCAGCTCGGCCGCCTGCTGACGCGGCCGACGGGCTCCTTCGCGACCTTCAACGTGATCCTGATCGCGTGGCATCTGCCGCCCCTCTACAATCTGGCCATGGAGCAGCATCCCTTCCACGTCCTGGGCCACCTCCTGATGATGGCCGGCTCCGTCATCCTGTGGTGGCCGGTGCTCTCCCCGCTCGACGAGCTGCCCCGCGCGCCCTACCCGATCCAGATGCTGTACCTCTTCGTGGTGGGCCTGCCGATGGTGATGGTGGCCATCTTCATCTCGATGGCCGACGGCCTGCTCTACCCGTACTACGCGAGCGCGCCGCGGATCTGGCCGCAGCTCACCCCGCGCGCCGACCAGCACCTGGGCGGCCTCATCATGTGGATTCCCGGGGGCATGGTCTTCCTCGTCGCGCTCTCCGTCGTCTTCTTCCGCTGGCAGAGCGCGGGCGGCGACGATGCGGCGGTCCCCCTGGCCGGTGCGCGCCATGGCCGCTAGGCTCGCCTGGGCCGCGGTGGTCGCGGTCTTCTTCCTGATGACGCTCGGCAACGTGGTGAGCGCCACCGGGTCCGGCCTCGCGTGTCCGGACTGGCCGCTCTGCCACGGCTCGGTGATCCCGCCGCTCCGGCTCGACGTGCTGATCGAGTACAGCCATCGCCTCGCCGCGCTGGCCGCCACCGCGCTCATCGTCGCCACCACCGTGGCGGCGCTGCGCGGGATCCGCGCGCCCGGGCTCCGTCGCCTCGCCTGGCTGGTGCCGACCCTGCTCGCGGTGCAGATCGCGCTCGGCGGCATCACGGTGCTGCTCAAGCTGCCCCACCTGATCAGCACCGCGCACCTGGCCAACGCGCTCCTGATCCTGGGCGGCCTCATCGTGCTCGCGCGCGGGCTCCAGGCCCCGGCGCCCGCGCGCGCGGCCGCCGGGGACGACCGCCTGCGGCGCCTGGCCCGCGTCGGGCTGATCGTGGTCCTGGTCCAGCTGGCCCTGGGCGGCTACGTGCGGCACTCGGGGGCCGGCCTCGCCTGCCCCGACTTCCCGCTCTGCAGCGGCGATCTGCTGCCCACGCAGTGGCTGGCCGGCGTGCACTGGGTGCACCGCTGGCTCGGCGTGCTCATGCTCGGCCTGTTCATCCACGTGGCGGTGACGGCCCGGACCGTGGCCACCCGCCTGGTCGCCGCCCTCGCGCTGCTGCAGGTGGCGCTCGGCATCGCTGCGGTGCTGCTCCAGCTCACCCCGGTGGTGCGGGCGGCCCACGCCGCGGTCGGCTATTCGATCTGGGCGGTGCTCGTCTGGATCAGCGTGGAGGCGGGCTGCTGGCGCGGGAGCTTCGCCCCGGCCGTCCGGGCGGGCGCGGGCCGGGAGGCCGCCCATGCCGCCTAGGGCCGCGACGGCCGCCTCGCGCGGGATGAGCACGCTCAGCCTGACCGAGCGGATCGGCGCCTACGCCGAGCTCTCGAAGTTCGGCATCGTGCTCCTGGTGCTGGTCTCCGCAGGAGCCGGCTTCATGCTGCGCGCCCCCCTCGGCCCGGAGTTCCCGTGGTCGCAGGGCCTGCTGGTGCTGGCGGGGGTGATGTTGCTGTCCTGCGGGGCCTCCGCGCTGAACCAGGTCCAGGAGCGTGGGCGCGACGGGTTGATGGCCCGCACCGCCGGGCGGCCGCTGCCTTCCGGCCGTCTGTCCCACGCGCAGGGGCTCGCCTTCTCGGTCGTGACCATCGTGGCGGGGGCGGTCGTGCTCTGGCTCGGGGTCGGGCCGATGGCGGGCATCCTCGGGCTGATCGCGAGCGGCTTCTACAACGGCGTCTACACCCCGTGGCTCAAGCCGAACTCCCCGTTCGCGGCGGTACCCGGGGCGATCCCGGGGGCCATCCCGCCGGTGATCGGCTGGGTGGCGGGCGGCGGTCAGATCGACGACGCGGGCGCGGTGATCCTCTTCGGGATCCTCTTCCTGTGGCAGATGCCCCACTTCTGGGCGCTCGCCCTCCGCTACCGGGCCGACTACGCGGCGGGCGGGTTCCCGATGGTCTCGGAGCGGGTCGGCGTGGAAGGCACCGCGCGGCTCATCCAGCTCTACGCCCTCGGCCTCACCGCCTGGGCGCTGGCCGCGCCCACCTTCGGGGTCGGCGGCCCGGCCGCCCTGGTCGCGGCGGCCGCGCTGGGCGGGCGGCTGATCTGGCTGGCCGCCAAGTTCGCGCGGCGGCCGGACGACCAGCGGGGCTGGCTCTCCCTCTTCCTCTTCTCGAACTTTTTCCTCCTCCTGCTGTTTCTAGTAATGATCGGGGAGCGGCTGGTCCGCCACATCCTGTCCTAGCGGTCGGTTTTGGCCGCGGGTGGCAAGGCGGGTCGGTTGTCTGCTACTCTGAGATCCCCGTCTGGAGGCCTGACCGAATGAACATCTGCGTGGTGGGTACGGGCTATGTGGGGCTGGTGACCGGCGCGGTCTTCGCCGATCTCGGCAACGACGTGGTCTGCGTGGACAACGACCAGAAGAAGATCGAGGCCCTCCGGGCCGGCCAGATGCCGATCTACGAGCCGGGCCTCGAGGAGATGGTGGTCCGCAACAAGGACGACGGCCGCCTCAGCTTCACCACCGATCTCCCCGGCGCGGTGCGCCAGTCCGACGTGATCTTCATCGCGGTGGGCACGCCCCCGAAGGACACCGGCGAGACCGACCTCTCCCACGTGGAGGCGGTCGCCACCCAGATCGGCCGGGCGATGGACCGCTACAAGGTGGTCGTCAACAAGTCCACCGTCCCGGTGGGCACCGGCGAGTTCGTCCGGGAGGTCATCACCCGGCACCAGCCGCGCCCGATCGACTTCGACGTGGTCTCCAACCCCGAGTTCCTGCGCGAGGGCTCCGCGATCGAGGACACCCTGCGCCCGGACCGGATCGTGATCGGCGCGCCCAACCAGCAGGTCGCGATGACCCTGGTGGAGCTCTACGCCCCGCTCGAGCGGCCGATGATCATCACCGACCTGCCGTCGGCGGAGGTGATCAAGTACGCCTCCAACGCCTTCCTGGCCGCCAAGATCTCGTTCATCAACGCGATCGCCAACATCTGCGAGAACGCGGGCGCCGACGTGAGCCAGGTGATGAAGGGCATGGGCCTCGACTCGCGCATCGGGATGCAGTTCCTCCAGGCCGGGCTCGGCTACGGGGGCTCCTGCTTCCCCAAGGACGTGGACTCCCTCATCCACACCGCCTCCCGCTTCGGCTACGATTTCAAGCTGCTGCGCTCGGTGGTGGAGATCAACCGAGAGCGGGCCGCCCACCTGGTGGACATGATGCGCAAGGCGATGGGCGGGCTCGAGGACAAGACCATCGCGGTCCTCGGCCTGGCCTTCAAGCCGAATACCGACGACATGCGCGAGGCCAAGAGCCTGGAGGTGGTCCGGCTGCTCCACGCGGCGGGGGCGGACGTGCGGGCCTACGACCCGGTCGCGATGGAGAACGCGCGGGCCCTCATGCCGGAGAGCGTGGTCTTCTGCGAGTCGGCCTACGAGGCGGCGGCGGGCGCGGACGGCGTCGCGCTCCTCACCGAGTGGAACGAGTTCAAGTACCTGAACCTCGACCGGCTGCGCGGGCTGCTGCGGCATCGGCTGATCTTCGACGCCCGCAACCTCTACGAGCCCGAGCGCATGCGCCGCCTCGGCTTCGAGTACTACTCGATCGGGCGCAAGCCCGTGCTGGCGGGCTGAGGGTCGGGCCGGTGCGGGTCCTCGTGACGGGCGGGGCCGGCTTCATCGGCTCCCACCTCTGCGACTTCCTGCTCGCGCAGGGGTGCGAGGTCGTCTGCATGGACAA
>DATFGS010000607.1:0-8894 GCA_035249225.1 Candidatus Methylomirabilota bacterium
CGCGATCAGCACCCGCTGCTGCTGGCCCGGCGACAGCGCGCCGATGCGCGCGCCCGCGTGGGCCTCCATCCCGACCTGGCCGAGCACCTCCGCGATGCGCTTGCGCTCGGCGCCGCCGATGCGCCCGAAGAGGCCGAGCGAAGGCAGGAGCCCGGTGGCGACCACCTCGTGCACGGTCACCGGCAGCGCGGGATCGAGCGTGGCCTTCTGCGGCACGTATCCGAGGCGGCCCCACTGCCTGAACGACGCGGGCGGGTGGCCGAAGAGGCGGACCGCGCCGCGCTGGGGCGGGAGCAGGCCCAGCATGATGCGGAGCAGGGTGGTCTTGCCGGAGCCGTTCGGACCGATGATGCCGAGGAAGTCGCCGGGCTCGACGGTCAGGTTGATGTGCTCGAGCACGGGGACGGGCCCGTAGGCGAAGTCCACGTCCTCGAGCTCGACGAAGGAGCGCATCAGCCGCCGATCTCGACCGCGCCGTTGACCGCGCGCGGCCGCGCGGGCTGCGTGGTCCCGGAATGCCGCGCGTCCCACCACGCCCCCGCGGCGGCGCACCCGGCGCCCAGCAGGACGCCGCCCAGCACGTCGGTCGGCCAGTGGGCGTTCAGGATGACGCGGGCGAAGCCGACCGAGGCGACCAGGACGATGGCCAGCGCGGTGAGGATCGCGCGCGCCGCGGGCGAGACCCGCTCGCGCGTCATGACGTAGAGCAGGATCACCGCGAAGGTGGCGGCCGCGGTCACGTGCCCGCTCGGGAAGCCCCAGTTCACCCCGCGGGGACGCGGCCGGCCGACCAGGAACTTGAACGTCTGCTCCACCGCGCCTCCGATCGGCATCAGCGCGCACCAGAGCCACCAGTGCCGGCGGGCGGCGCGCGACCAGGCGAAGAGCCCCGCCATGGCCGGCGCCAGCACGACCCACTTCCCGCCGTAGTCCGCCCAGCGGGCGATCGCGTGCAGCGCGGTGCCGCGGCCCTTCAGGATCTCCTCGTGCAGCGGCACGTCGCCCGGCAGCAGGCCGATCGCGGCGACGACGAGGCTCATCCCCAGGAAGGCGCCCAGCAGGACCAGGCAGAGCGCCCGCCAGCGCGCGACGGAGGTGGTCATACGGATTCGGCGCTCACAAGCATTGAATTCTACAGGAGGAACGACTCCTGCCGCACAGATTCCTCACGACGGCCGGACGATGAACGGGCAGGCCAGATCGTCGTTGTCGATGAGCATGCTCGCGCGCTCGCCGGGCCGGCACTCGCGGACCCACGCGCACGACGCTCGCGGCCGGCAGCTCCAGCACCGCTCGCGCGACGCGCTCCAGGATCGCCAGGCGAGCCGGGGTCGTGTCAGGCCCCTACGCCTGGCGCAGGAGCGCCTCGGCGAGGCGCGCGGCGGCGGCCGGCGCGTGGGGAAAGAACAGGCCGGGCTCGTTGACCTCGACCTCCATGATCTGGAAGCCGTCCGCGGTCTCGACCCCGTCGATGCGCGCGTAGAGGGGCGGCGCCGGGAGCGCGTCCAGCGCCGCGCGGGCGACCGTGCGGATCGCGTCGGACGGGGTGGGGGTCTCCACGGTGCCGCCCAGACGGGGCTGCACCCGGAACTCGCCGGCGGCCGGCCGCTTGAGCACCGCGTGGGTCAGCTCGGTCTCGATGAAGATCAGCGACCACTCGCCCCGGGTCTGGATCTCCTCGACGAACGGCTGGACGAGGACCGGCCGGCGCAGGGCGCCGGACGCGAGCGCGGCCGCCGCCTCCTCGGTGGAGGTCGCGCTCACGAGCCGCGTGTCGTGCGCGGAAGCCGAGATCACCGGCTTCATGACGACGCGCGGCCAGCCGCGGGCGGCCATCACCGCCTCGAGCCCGGCGCGCGTCTCGTCCTCCAGGATGACGGTGGCCACGGTCGGCACTCCGGCCCGCGCCAGCTCGAGCAGGTACGCCTTGCTGAGGTTCCAGCGCACGAGGGCGGGCGGGTTGAAGACGCGGGCGCCGGCCCGCTCGAGCCGGTCGAGCCAGGCGCGGAAGGCCTCGGGCTCGAAGTGATAGTCCCAGTTCGACCGCAGCACGATCGCGTCGAAGCCGTCCCAGCCCGCGCCGGGCGCGTTCCACGCGCGCGCTTCCACGGAGGCGCCGCGGGCCTCGAGGGCCCGCTGGACGAGCCGGTCGCTCTCCGAGATCTCGGGCCAGGTCCGGCAGGTGACGAAGCAGATCCGGCGCACGGGGCGGGCGCGGCGGCTAGCGGCACCCGAGCGCGGTGCGGAGGTTGGCCAGGTTCGCGCGCATCAGCTCGAGATAGCCGGTGCCCGCGGCGGCCTCCGACGGGCTCACGCCCTCGATGGGATTGAGCGGCAGCGGGGTCGCCCCGATCTCGCGGCTCAAGGTCTCGGCGAGGCGCGGGCTGACCAGCGTCTCGTAGAAGACGTGGGTGACCTTGAGGCGGCGCGCGGTCCGGACGATGGCGGCCAGGTCCGCGGGGCTCGGCTCCGCCTCGGGTGAGATGCCCATGACCGGCACCTGGGTGAGCCGGTAGCGGCGCGCCAGGTAGGCGAACGCGGCGTGCGACGTCACGACCTCGCGGCGCGCGCATTCCGCGAGGCCGGCCGCGAGCTCCAGGTCGAGCGCGTCGAGCCGGGCGACGAAGACCTTCGCGTTCTCCGCGTAGATCGCGGCCCCCGCCGGGTCGGCCTGCTCGAGGCCACCCGCGATGGCCAGCACCTGAGCGCGCGCCAGCGTCGGGTCGAGCCACACGTGGGGATCGGTGACCCCGCCGACCGTGAGGACGCTGAGCCCGCCGCGCGCGTTCACCACCACGCCGCGCCGCCCGGTCAGATCGGCGAGCAGCTTCTCGGCCCAGCCGTCGAGGTTCGTGCCGGTGTGCACGAAGACCGCCGCGCGCCGGACCTGGCTCACGTCGCGCGGCGCCGGCTCCCAGTCGTGCGGCTCCACGCCGGCCGGCACGAGCGAGACGACCTCGGCCCGGTCGCCCGCGACCTGGCGGGAGAATTCCCACAGCGGGTAGATGGTGGCCACCACGAGGGGCTTGGCGGGCGGCGCGGCGGGCGCGCAGCCGGCCAGCGCGAGGAGGACCAGCGCGAGGGCGCGTCCCCTCATGCCAGGCGCCGCACGCGCAGGAGCAGCCCCAGGGCGAGGAGGCTCAGGCCGAAGGCGCACACCACGGTGGCGCCGGTCGGCAGGTCGAGCACCGCCGAGGCGAGCATCGCGACGACGCTGACGCCGGCGCCGAAGACCCAGCCCACCGCGAGCCGGCCGCCGATTCGCTGCGCGAGCAGGATGCCCGCGAGCGCGGGCACGATCAGGTACGAGAAGACGAGCAGCACGCCCGCGATCCGGACCGACGAGGTCACGACCACGCCGAACGAGGCGTAGAAGAGGAAGTCCCACCCCCGGACGCGCCAGCCGTCGCGATAGGCCCGGGCCGGATCGGTGGAGATGAGGAAGAAGGGCCGGCGGCAGAGCCAGTGGAACAGCCCGATCAGCGCGTACAGCGCCGCGACCTTGAGCACCTCCGCGCCCCGCACGCTGAGGAGGCTGCCCACCAGCATGCCGCGCAGGTGCTCCGCCCCGTGCGGTGCGCGGTCGGCCAGGAGCACCGCGCCGGCCGCGGAGACCGCGTAGACCACACCGATCACCGCCTCGTGGGAGACGAGGCCCCGGCGGCTCCGGGTGAGGGCGAGGACGAGCGCGCCCAGGATCGTGAAGCCGAGCCCCGCCGCGTAGGACTGCCACGTCTCGAGCTCCCAGCCCAGCAGGAAGGCGACGGTCGCGCCGAGCGCCGCGATCTGGGCGAGGGCGATGTCCACGAACACGACCTCCCGCGCGATGACGTGGAAGCCGAGGTAGGCGTGGATCCCGGTGAGCACCAGGCACATCAGGAACGGCATCCACATCAGCGCGAGCAGATCGCTGATCATGACGGACTATCTTAGCCCGTCGGCGAGGGCCCGCACGTTGTAGTCCACGGTGTCGAGGTAGCTCGTGGCCTCCTTGACCGCGCCCACCGAGGGGGCGAGGACGCGGACCTTCGCACCCGCCTCCTGGGCCACGCGCTCGGCCAGCTTGACGTCGTTCCAGGGCTCCACCACCACGAGCTTGATCTGCTCCTGCTTCATCTCCTGGATCAGGCGGGCCAGGTGGCCGGGCGTGGCGGGGATCCCCGGGCGATCCTCGATGGCGCCGCCCTTGACGAGGCCGAAGCGCGTGAGCAGGTAGACGAAGACGGCATGGTACTGCACGACCTTGGCACCCTTGAAGGGCGCGAGGGTGGCCGTCCAGCGTCCCATCGCCTGCTCCAGGGCCGCCAGGAACGCGGCGCGGTTCTTCTCGAACGCCGGCCGCGATTGAGGCTGCAGACGCACGAGGCCGTTGAGGATGTTGGCGGTGATCTGGGCCGCCATGCCGGGGTCCGCCGTGTAGTGCGGGTTGCCGACCGGATGGATGTCGCCCATCGAGCGGTCCACCTTGGCGGTCGGCACCTCGAGCACGGGCAGCCCCTCGGAGGCGTCCACGCGGCCCGGCGCGCCCGGCAGCACCTTCGGATTGTTGGCGCCCTGCACCACGACCTCGGCCCACTGGTCCAGCTCGAGCCCGTTGATCACCAGCAGGTCGGCGCGGCGCACCTTGACCATCAGGCTCGGGCGCACCTCGAGATCGTGCGGGTTCTGGTTTCCGCGGGCCAGGGAGTCCACGTCCACGAGATTGCCGCCGACCGCCTCGGTGAGCGCCTTGAGATCGGTGGTGGTCGCGACGACGCGGAGCTTGTCGGCCGCCGCGGCGTGCCCCGGAACCAGGCCGGGGAGGCCGAGGGCGACGGCGAGGATCGCGATCGCGGCTCTTCGGATGGGGCTTCGCATGGGCTCGGGTCTCCTCAGAAGGGATGCGCCGGGTGGGCGCCCAGGATGAAGGTGGCCTGGAAGAGGATCTCGTCGACCTTCCGGGCGCTCGACTGGTTGTCGCCGAAGCCGTCGCGCGCGGCGCGCTCGGTGTGCTTGTAGCCCAGCCGGAAGCGCAGGAACTCGGACGGGCTGAACGAGACGAACGGCCCCACCGCCCACTCCCGCCCGCGCATGACCGGGTACTGGGTCCAGTCGTAGCGGAAGCCGGCGCCGAAGCGGCTCAGCCAGCCGGTCTGGAAGGGCTGCACCTCGCCGCCCGCGTACCAGCCCCAGCGGTTGCGGATGCGGGTCTCGTCCGGCGTGTCCGCCACCCCGTCGCCGTTGGTGTCCTCGCCGAGCACGTCGACGCGCCGGTTCTGGTAGATCATCTCGCCGAGCACGGTGAGCAGCGGATGCTGCCAGCCCACCGGGGTGAACTTGTACTTGGCGTCGAAGCCCAGCAGGGTGTTGCGACGGCGCTCCGGGGTCTCGCCGCTGGCCACCGAGGCTCCGAGCTGGATCGCGCCGGTGTCGCCCAGCTCGACGAAGGTGCGCAGCCGGCCGGTCACGAGCGGCTCGCTGAGCTTGCCGCGCCCGAAGGCGTCCTCGTTGTCGCCGTTGAACGCGCCGACCAGCGCCTCCAGGAAGAAGGGCAGCGGCGCCACCCAGGTGAGCTCGGCGCCGCGCTCGACGAACCCCTCCCGGCCGAGGAACCGGCGGAGCACGTTCGGGGCGTCGATGAAGTTGCGATCATGCTCGTGGATCGCGTTGAGCAGCCCGAAGCGGTTGCGCATCTGCCCCATCTTGAGCTGGGTGTTGAAGGGCAGGCTGAGCAGGGTGAGGTTGGCCTCGGCGAGGTGCAGCGCGATCTCGCCCGGGTCCTCCTCGCCCGCCTCCACGCGGACCTCCGCCCGCGCGTAGGGATCGACCTGGCCGAACAGCGCCAGCTCGATCTCCCGCGGGAAGAAGCGGTTCTCCTGCCCCGCGAACGTGCCGGCGTTGGCCTTGTCCACGTTGCGCTGGGTCAGGTTGCCGATGAAATCGCCGGCCACGCCCATGTCGAACAGGAGCTGACCCGGTCCCCGGTTGCCGTAGAGCGCGAAGGGCTGGCGCGGCCGGGCCAGGTCCAGCGGGGTCGCCGCGATCGTGGACAGTCCCGCCGGGGCGGTCTGGGCGACGGCGGGCGCGGGCGCCGGCGGGGCCGGCGCGGCCGCGGCCGGCTGGGACCGGGTCTCGAGCTGCTGGATCCGCTCGCCGAGCCGGTCGATCGCCTTCTCGTAGCCCTCCTTCATCGTCTCGAACTGCTTGCGCATCTGCTGCAGCTCCTGGCGCAATGCCTCGATGTCCTGCGCGGCCGCGGGAGTGGACATGAGCACGCTTGCTGCGAGCAGGCCGGTTCCCACCAGTGAACGCATGCACGCCTCCGTCTCGAGGGAGTTGAGCGGCCCGGGCGGGACAGGCCGAGCCGTCCGGGCGGGCGCTACCGAGCGGGCGAGACGGAGCTAGGCGGGAGGCGCGCGGCAGTCGGCGAGGCGAAGCGCGGGGGCGGCGGGACGGCCGCGGCGCGGGAGCGCGCACGCCGCGGTGATGAGCGCGAGCGACACCGCGGTCGGCAGGTCGGGCAGGGGCCCGTCGCCGCCCAGGAACTCGAGGCTCGCGAGGACGTGATCCGCGTTGTAGACGCCGGCGGTCGAGGCCTCGTGGAGGTGGCGCGGATAGTTCGCCTTGATCGGGAGCGTCACCGCCACCAGCGCGAGCAGCAGCGCGGCGGCGGCGAGCCGGAGCGATCCGAGCGGACGGAGATGCGTCACTGCGCCCTACTAGTACAGCGAACCGTGGCGCGGCGCAACCGGATCAGCGCGACGGGTCGAGAGGGTAGCGCCGCTTGAGCCAGCCGTCGTAGCCCTCCTGGAGGACCACGTGGTTCGTGTAGCCCCGGGTCTCGAGGAAGCTGTACGCGGTGGCCGCCTCCTCGATCGGGCAGCGGCAGTACAGCACCACCATCGGCTGGGTCGGGATCTCCGCGAAGCGCCGGTCCAGCTCGGCGAGCGGGATCGAGACCGCGCCGGGCAAGTGGCCGCGGCGGAAGTCGGCCGGGCTGCGGAGGTCGACCACGACCACCGGCTGCCGCGAGTCGAGCAGCCACTTGAGGTAGTCGGGCTCGGTGAGGGCCACCGTGGGCACCCCTCCGTGCGCGGCGTGCGCGACCCGCGCCAGCGCGAGCACGAGCGCGGCGGCGAGAGCCCGCGCGAGCGGCCGGGTCACGGCGCCTGCTTCGCGAGCGCGGTGATCTCCACGTTCGGGGGCGTCCCGGCGAGCGTGAAGATCACCGCGTCGCCGATGTCGAGCCCCTCGTAGAGCTTGGGGTCGTGCACGCGGAAGCCCATGGTCATCGAGCCCATGTAGCCGGCGAGGTCCTCGTGCGTGAGCACCACCACGTTGAGCTCGGGCAGGACCGCGCGCACCACGCCCCGGGCCTGCCAGGAGCGCCGGGTGCCCGCGGTCGCCTGCTGCTGGCGCGTCCGCTCGAGCTCCAGCCCGAGCCGGGCCGCCTCGCGGCCCCAGCCGAGGTAGCCGCAGAGCAAGCCGACGCCCAGCGCGAGATTGACCAGCAGGACGACCCGCCAGAGTCGCATGGCGCCCTAGTGTACGTGCTCGTCGGGAGGAGGACCGGCGGGTGCTTCCTTGTCGAGCAGCAGGATCTGGTCGACCAGCGCCTGGAGGCCGTCCCAGCCCCGGCCGGGGCCGCCGGGCAGCCAGCGCGCCCGCACGTAGCCCTGGCGGTCGAGCAGGAACTCCACGTGGAGCGGCGGGACCGCGCCCGGCGCGAGCTCGCGCGGGCCCAGGCCGCGGGACAGCAGCGCGTAGGTTGCCGCGATCTCGGCCGCGCCGTCGGTGATGACCGGGAAGAGCAGGGGCGGCCGGCCCCCGAGCCGGCGGATGATGTGCGCCCCGTCATCCAGCGGCACCGCGATGACCTCGGTGCCGGTGGCCTGCAGCGTGTTGTACGCCTCCGCGAGCTGGATGAGCCGCGGCCGCGACTCCGGCAGCGTGAAGAACACGAGGTGCACCATCCACCGGTCGCGCAGCTCCTTCAGCCCGCGCGGCGGGGCCGGGCCGACCGCGATGGTGAAGTCGGGCGCGACGAGCCACGGGCGGCCGGGCTGCACCACCGGGGTCATCTGGCGCGCGCGCTCCCCCGACGCCAGCGCGCGGATGAAGTTGATCAGGTCCCAGCGCTCCTCCTCGCCGAGCGCGGCGGCGAAGGGCGGCATGCCGCCCGCGGGAATGCCGTGGGTGAGCCACCAGAACATGTCGCCCGCGGTGTGGTCGGCGGCGTGCGCCGCGGTCAGGTCGGCGGGCGGCTTCGGCAGCCCCGCCCCGCCGGGTCCGTCGCCGCGGCCGGCCGGACCGTGGCAGGTCGCGCAGTGCGCGCGGTAGAGCGTGACGCCGTTCGCGATGGACACCGCGTGGTACGGCACCGTGGAGCGCCGGTAGGTGGTGGGATAGGCGTCCACCGAGACCGGCGGCAGCGCGAACCAGAGGCCGGTGACGAGCGCCGCGCCGCCCACGCCGCAGAGGACCACCCGCCACGGGCGCAGGAGCAGCCCGACGATCATCGCGAGCAGACCGACGAAGGCCACCTGCGCGCCGATGAGGACGCGCGCGGGCCCGCCGGGCACCTGGGCCGCGGCGTCCCAGGAGAAGCGCAGCGAGAAAGGCCAGCCGATCACGTCGTGCACCGCGGGCGGCGAGAGCGACAGCGCGGTGGTGGTCAGCAGGATCAGCAGCGCGAGGGCCGCCTCGCCCGCCACGAAGCGCCCCAGGCGCGCCATCGCGGGCCGGCCGACGGTGGCGCCGTCGCCGGACAGGCGCGGCAGGAGCGCCCGGTTCCCGCGGGCCAGGAGCAGGACCGGGATCAGCAGCGTGACCTTCAGGAGCAGCAGCCCGCCGTAACGCGTGCCGACCAGCGCGGGCACGCTGCCCACCTGGAACCACGCGTTCGCGACGCCCGT
>DATFGS010000608.1:0-3803 GCA_035249225.1 Candidatus Methylomirabilota bacterium
CCCGGCGCGCTTTCGGGCGGGCGGGTTTCCACCTCGTGGAGGCCGGCGAATCGCTCACGCTGGCTCGGGCGCAACGGGCGGGAAGGGCGGACGGTCCACCCGCCCCGCGCCTCGCGGTGATCCCGGCGCGCGGCGGCTCCAAGCGCTTCCCCCGGAAGAACATCGCGGTCTTCGACGGCGCGCCGCTCCTGGTCCGCACCATCGAGACCGCGCAGCGGGCCGGCGTGTTCGACCGGATCCTGGTCTCGACGGAGGACGCGGAGATCGGGCTCGTGGCCAAGCGGGCGGGAGCGGAGGTGCACGACCGGCGCGCCGACCTCGCCGCGGATTCCGCACGCCTGGTGGACGTGTGCCGCGGCCTGCTCGACGAGCTGGCCGGGCAGGGTGAGCGCTACGGCGCGTTCTGCCTGCTGCTGCCGACCGCGCCGTTCCGGGAGCCCCGCCACGTCCGGGAGAGCCTGGACCTCCTCGGCGCCCGGCGGGCCAACGTCGTGATGTCGGTCTCCGAGTTCCCGCACGTGCCGTTCTGGGCGGTCACCGAGACCCGGGGCTTCCTGCGCCTCTTCTGGGGCCGCCGGTGGCTCAAGAGTCGGATGGCCCTGCCCGCGCTCCACCGCCACAACGGCGTGGTGCTCTGGGCGCGCACCGAGGCGTTCCGGCGCTACCGAGACTTCTACTGCCCGCGCCTGGCGCCCTATCACATGACGCTCGAGGAGTCCGTGGACATCGACCAGCCGCTCGATCTCGAGTTCGCCGAGTTCCTGCGGCGCGGGGGGAAGGCATGAGACCAGTCGCGATCGGAGATCGTCTGTGCGGTGACGAGGCGCCGGTGTTCATCGTGTTCGAGGCCGGGCCGACGCATTCCGGCATGGAGTCGGCGCGCCGCCTCATCGAGGTGGCCGCGGAGGCCGGCGCGGACGCGATCAAGTTCCAGATCCTCGACACCGACCGCCTGATGGGCGAGAAGGACGTGGAGATCACCTACAAGGTGCTCGGGGCCACCGGGACCGAGGAGGTGACCGAGCGCCTGGAGACGATCCTGCTGCGGCGCGAGCTGCCGCCGGACGGGTGGCGCGAGCTCAAGCGGTACGCGGACAAGTGCGGGATCACGTTCTTCGCCACCGTCGACTACCCGGAGACCCTGGCCCTCGTCCGCGAGCTCGGCTGCCACGCGGTCAAGGTGGCCTCGGGCGACCTGAACCACTACGGCTGGCTCGATCAGGTGGCGCGCGCGGGCATGCCGGTGATGATCGACACCGGCTCGTCCGTGATCGGCGAGGTCGAGCGCGCGGTCGAGATCATCACCGCGGCGGGCAACCAGGACATCATCATCCACCACTGCCCGTCCGGCTATCCGGCGCGGCTCGAGAGCATCAACCTCCGGATCATCACCACCCTCCGGCAGATGTTCGAGTTCCCGATCGCGTTCTCGGACCACACCCCCGGCTGGGACATGGACATCGCGGCGGTCGCGCTCGGCGCCACCATGGTCGAGAAGACCCTGACCCTGGACCGCCGCACCCGGAGCACCGAGCACATCATGTCGGTGGAGCCGGCGGAGGCCCAGCGGTTCGTGCGCGCGGTGCGCGAGCTCGAGGTGGCCCTGGGCCGGCCGCGCCGGATCATGTCCGCGGACGAGGCGAAGGGCAAGCTCAAGGCGCGGCGCAGCATCTTCGCGGCCCGCGCCCTCCGCCGGGGCGAGCGGCTCGGTGAGGACATGGTGGACTGGCGCCGTCCCGGCACCGGCATCGTTCCCGCGGACGCCCCGCGGGCCCTCGGTCGCACGCTCGCCCGCGACGTGCGGGTCGGCGCGATGCTGACCTGGGACGACCTGGCCTAGACGCCGACGCATGAGCCCGGTCGAGCAGCGTCGCGCCTGGCGCGGAGAGTTCGGGGACGCCTACACCGCGCGGAACGTGCGAACGGAGGAGTCGCTGGCGAGCCGCACCCGCTTCTTCACGCGGGTGCTCGGCGGGCTGGCGCTCCCGCCCGGCGCGGCGGTGCTCGAGGTCGGGTGCAACGTAGGCATGAACCTCGAGGCGCTGACCCGGACCCTGCCGTCGCGCCTCTTCGGGGTGGACCTGAACGAGCACGCCCTGCGCACTCTGACCGGCACCCCGGCGCTGGCGGGCCGGGCCCGGGTGCTCGCGGGCGAGGGCCAGCGCCTGCCCTTCGGGGACGGGAGCGTGGATCTGGCGTTCACCTGCGGGGTGCTGATCCACGTGCATCCGGACGACCTGCTCGAGGCCTGCCGGGAGATCGTCCGGGTGAGCCGGCGCTACGTGCTGTGCGCCGAGTACTTCTCGCCGCGCCCGGAGGCCATCGAGTACCGCGGCCGCACCGACCTGCTCTTCAAGCGCGACTTCGGCGGCTTCTATCTCGACCAGTGGCCGGAGCTGCGGCTCGTGGACTACGGCTTCCTGTGGAAGCGTACCGAGTTCGACGACCTGAACTGGTGGCTCTTCGAGCGGGGAGGCGGCCGGTGATCGCGGTGATCGACTACGGGATGGGCAACCTGCGCTCGGTCATGAACGCGTTCGCCGAGATCGGGCAGCCCGCGATCCTGACCCGCTCGGGCGAGGACCTCCGGCGCGCGCGGGCCATCGTGCTGCCCGGGGTGGGGGCGTTCGGCGACGGCATGCGCAACCTCGAGCGCCTCGGGGTGATCGACACCCTCACCGACGAGGTGGTCGGAAAGGGCAAGCCCTACCTCGGTATCTGTCTCGGCATGCAGTTCCTCGCCGAGAAGAGCGCGGAGTGGGGCGGCTACCGGGGGCTCGGCTGGATCCCCGGGGTCGTGCAGCGCCTCGATCCCGCCGACCGGGCGTACAAGGTGCCCCACATCGGCTGGAACGAGCTCGAGTTCCCGCGGCCGAGCGCGCTCTACGCCGACCTGGAGGAGCCGCCGGTCTACTATTTCGTACACAGCTTCCACTTCGTGCCCGCCCCGGAGGCGGCGGCCACCGTGACCGCCACGTGCGGGCACGGGGAGACGGTGACCGCGAGCGTGGAGCGGGGGAACATCTTCGGGGTCCAATTCCATCCCGAGAAGAGCCAGCGGGTGGGGCTCCAGCTCCTGCGCAACTTCGCGGAACGCGTCGTCCCGGCCCGGGAGGTCTCGGCGTGAACCGCGAGAAGTATTACGCGCAGATCGCGCAGCGGTACATCCCGAACGACCCGTTCTGGCAGACGTACCACCAGCACCGGTTCCGGACCTTCAACGCCCTCGTGCCCGCCGAGCCTCGCCGGGTGCTCGACTTCGGCTGCGGGACCGCGGAGAACGTGGTGCTGCTGAGCGGGCTCGGGCACGATGTGGTCGGCATCGATCCGGTCCCCGAGATGATCGAGCTCGGCCGGGAGCGGCTCCGCGAGGGCGGGGTCGACGCAGCGCGGGTCGAGGTGGGCGGGCTCGACTGGATGCGGCGCTGTCCGCCGGGCCGCTTCGACGCGGTGAGCGCGCTGAACGTGCTGCCGTATCTCTCGGAGCCGGAGGAGGCGGAGTTCTACGCGGAGGCCCGCCGCCTCACCGGGCCCGGGGGGGTGATGGTCGCCTCCCACACCTACGAGCTGGTCGATCTCGTCACGTTCAACCGCTACACGGTCGAGTTCTGGCGCGACCGGATCGTCCCGTCGCTCGCCGACGACCCGGGGGAGCGGGACGAGCTGCTCGCCGCGCTCGCCGGCCACCTGACCCGGCCCGAGGTGCCGGTGCGGGACGGCGGGCACCGGAGCGAGCGCGACTTCCTCATGAAGCGCCGCATCAACCCCATCGAGTACCCGGGGATTCTCGCGGAGCGCCACCG
>DATFGS010000609.1:0-3048 GCA_035249225.1 Candidatus Methylomirabilota bacterium
CGCGGGAGCGCCGGCGCGCGCGGGCGGGGGCACCGGCGCCGCGCCGCCCGATGGAGCGCCGCGCCCGAGGGTCTCCATGCGCTGGGACAGCTCGTCCACGCGGGCCGAGACGCGCGCGACCTCCGCGGAGAGCGCGTCGAGCCGCGCGTTCAGCGCGGCGCTCTGCTTGCCGCTCTCCGCGCTCTGCTCGCGGCCGCGGCGGTCGAGCTGCCCCACCACGGTCTCGGTGTCCCCGCGGCCCCGGTGCACCGCGAGGGTGAGCGAGTTGAGGTCCTGGCGGAGCTGGGCCACGTCCTGCTGCAGGGCCTCGCCGGAGACGTCGGCGCAGCCCGCGGCCGCGATCAGCGCGACGGTGAGGAGGGTCCAAGCCGCGAAGGGGAGCCGGAGGCTCCCCTTCGCGGTCGATCGGAACGGCACGGCGAACTCCCCGTCGATCAGCGGGCCTTCACGAGAAAGTGCGCCCGCCGGTTCTGGGCCCAGCACGATTCGCTGTGCTCGGTGCAGGTCGGGCGCTCCTTGCCGTAGGAGATGATCGTGATGCGGTTGGCCTGCACGCCCTGGCCGACCAGATAGTTCATCGTGGCCTTCGCACGCCGCTCGCCGAGCGCCAGGTTGTACTCGTTGGTGCCGCGCTCGTCGCAGTGGCCCTCGATCAGCACGAGATTGTCGTTGGTCTTCAGCCACGCCGCGTTGGTGTCGAGCATCTTGGCGTCGGCAGGACGGATGTCGTACTTGTCGAAGTCGAAGAAGACGTCCTTCAGGTTGGGCGTCTCGCGGAACTCGCTCGGCGCGGGCGGCGTCGTGCTGGGCGCGGCGGTCGCCGGGGCGACGGGCGACGGCGTCATCGGGGCGCCTCCCCGCGTTTCTCCGGTGGAAGGCGCCGCGGACGAGGGTGCGCCGGTCGGCGGAGGCGCGGAGGCGGCCGTGGTGGCGGGCCGCTTCGGGCACCCCGCGAGGAAGAGAGAGAGAACGAGCACTGGAGCGACCAGCAGCGCGCTTCCCCGTCGATGCGCCATGAGTCAAATCCTCCTAGGTTTCATGCGCTTGGTGATCATTTTTCACCGCCAAAATATCGTATCACGGAAGGCGCGGAGACCAAGAAGCACTTGTGGACTCCCCGGGCGCCCGCGTGAGGGGTTGCTGCTCCGAGCCGTCGGCGAGCATCGTGAAGAGCTGGTAGCCACCGGCCAGCCGGTTGGACTGGAACACGAGATGGCGCCCGTTCGGGGCCCACGAGGCCCCCTCGTTGTTGCCCGGGCCCGCGGTGAGGCGGCGGAGATTCGACCCGTCGGGGCCGATCGCCCAGAGATCGAAGTTGCCCTGGCGCGACGTGAAGACGATGGTGTCGCCCTTGGGGGACCAGCGGGGCTGGGTGTTGAACCCGGCCTGGGTGAGCCGCCGCACGTTCGCGCCCTCCGCGTCCATCACGAAGACCTGCGCGCCGCCGGCCCGCTCGGACACGAAGGCGATCTCCCGCCCGGTGGGAGACCAGCTGGGCTCGGTGTCGATGCCGCTGTAGGTGGTGAGCCGGCGGAAGGCGCCCGAGGCGAGGTTCAGCACGTAGACCTCGGGGTTGCCGTCGCGCGAGAGGGTCAGCGCGACCGACCTGCCGTCCGGGCTGAAGGCGGGCGAGGTGTTGATGCCGAGGAAGCCGGCGAGCACCTGCACCGGCCGGTTCTCGAAGGGGAACATCCGGTAGAGGTAGGGGTAGCCCCGCATGTAGGACGTGAAGGCCAGCGAGCGGGTGTCCGGGCTCCACACCGGCGAGAGATTGATCGAGTTGTTGGAGGTCACGCGCGCCGCGCTCGCCCCGTCGTAGTCCATCAGGCTCAGCTCCTTGCTGCCGGAGCCCGAATTCACGTAGGCGACCTTGGTGTCCGCGACGCCGGCCTCGCCGGTGAACTGGAGCACCACCTCGTCCGCCACCTTGTGGGCGAGCCGTCGGGTCTGGGTGGCGGGCAGCTCGATCTTCTTGGCGCCGATCAGGCGGAACTCGGGCGAGGTCAGGTCGTGCAGCCGCATCTCGAGCTCGGCGCGATCCCCGCGCAGGGTGAGCACGCCCTGCAGGCCCGCGTGGGCTCCCGCCGCCGCGAAGTTGGCGAAGCCGGCCCGCACCGCGGCCGGATCACCCGGAGGGATCGCGGGCACGTCCGAGACGACGCTGAAGAGGCTCGAGAACGTGAGGTCGCGCGCGGTCACCTGGGAGAGGCCGCGCCCCAGCCCCTGGGCGTCGGGGCCGCCCACCACCGTGAAGTGGGGGATCACGATGTTGAGCTTCTTGGCGCCGGTGGCCAGCACGTTGAGCAGCACGTCGGCGGCCTGCGAGCGGGCGGCGGGCGGCGAGGAGAGCGCGCCGCCCAGCGCGGCGAGCAGCACCAGCCCGACCAGGAAGCCGAGCGGACGTCCGGGACGCATCATCTTGATCATGGCTCACCCATTCATGTGTCAGCCGCGACGAAGGTCGAAGGTGAACAGGATGCGAAGCGAGGGCTTCGTCCAGTCGTCGGGCAGTTTCGGAAAAGGGCCCGCCGCCATGACCGCGCGAAGGGCCGCATTGTCGTAGAAGGCGTTGCCGGAGCTCTTGTGGATGGCGGGCGGCTTGATTGAGCCGTCGCGCTGGATCTCGACGTAGATCTGCGGCTTCTGCTGCGGGTCGGTGGGCTGGTTCTGGCGCTGCCATTCCTGCTCCACCTTCTGGAGCACCTGCCGGAGGTACCACGCGTGCGGGAAGTCGCCCACGTCCAGCGTGAGGGCGCCCGCGCCGGTCACCGAGCCGGTCGCCGCGCCCAGCGAGGCCGTCTCCTGGGGCCGCGACGATTCGGCCGCCTTCTCGCCCTGCGGCCGGCCCGACGGCGGCGTGGCCAGCGACGGCAGCTCCTTCTCGCCGGGGCGCGGCACGGTGGTCCGCGGAGGCAGTGGTTTCGCGGTGGGCAGCGACGGAGCCGGGAGACTCGGCGCGGGAACCGGCTTCGGCGCCTCGCGCGGTGGAGCCGGCGCTTTGGGCGTAGGCTCGGGCTCAGGGGCGCGGGGCGCCACCGGCGCCTGCGG
>DATFGS010000610.1:0-5680 GCA_035249225.1 Candidatus Methylomirabilota bacterium
ACCTGGGTCGCGCGCGTGACCGAGCGGGGCACGCGGGTCGAGGACATCCGCAAGGTGGGCGACGACACCTGCGTGTGCTGCCGGGTGGACGCGGCGACCGGCGCGGGCAACCTGGTCGCGCTCACCTGGCGGCGCGTCTTCCCGGGCGACGTTCGCGACATGGTGATGGCGCTCTCGCGCGACGGCGGGCGCACCTTCGGCGATGCCACGCTGGTGAGCGCGGATCACTGGAAGATCAATGCCTGCCCTCACCGCGGGGGCGCGGTGGGCCTGGACGCGAAGGGCCGCGTGTACATGAGCTGGTACACGGAGGGCAGCGACATCCGGCCCGATCTGAAGTTCGCGGTGTCGACGGACGGCCAGCACTTCGGGCCGCCCAGGCGGCTGCACACCTCGGCCACCTCGATCCCCGACCAGGCGCGCATGGCGGTGGACCCGGCGGGCCGCGCGGTGATCGTGTGGGAGGAGTCCACCGCGGTGCGCCGGCGCATCCTGCTCCGCTACACCCTCGACGGAGGGCGGACCTTGAGCCCCGTCCGCCTGCTGTCGAGCGCCATCAAGGCCTATGCCCCCGACATCGCCTTCGCGCCGGACGGCTCGTTCCTGGTGGCCTGGCACGAGGAGCAGTTCCCGTTCCTCAGGACGGTCGTGCAGCCGGTCCTCCTCCCGAAGGCCCGATGAGGCTCGCGATCCTGGCGGTCCTGGGTATGATCGGGTCATGCCTCTGGGGGCTCCCCGCCGCGGACGCGCACGCCATCATCCTCGAGTCCGCCCCGCGACACGAGGAATCGCTGGCGAGCCCGAAGCGAATCGTCCTGCGCTTCAACAGCCGCCTCGAGAAGCCCCTCTGCTCGGTCCATCTCGTCGGGCCGCGCCAGAAGACCATCGCGCTGCTGCGCCAGGAGCCGGATACCCCCGCCGACACGCTCGCGTACACCCTGCCGCCACTCGACCCGGGGGCCTACCAGGCGCGCTGGAAGGTGATGGCCGCGGACGGCCATGTGACCGAGGGTATCGTGCTCTTTACGGTGACCGCGCCGGAGCCGGCCGGCAAGCGGTGAGAATGCCCGCCCGATGACCCGTGCGAGCCGGTGGCGGGACGGGGCGCGCGCGGTCGCGCTCCTGGCGTGTCTTCTCTGCCCCGCGCCACCCGCGGGAGCGCACGCCTCCCTGGTGCGGTCGGCGCCCGCGCAGCGCGCTGTGCTGGGCCAGATGCCGGAGCGCGTGCAGCTCTGGTTCAACGAGCGACTCGAGCCGGCCTACAGCACGGTGTCGGTGTGGAACGAGACGGACGCGCAGGTGGACGCGCGCGACGTGACGGTGGGCCCGGACGATCTGCGCCGGCTCTCGGTCACGGTGGAGGTACGGCAGTCCGGCCTCTACACCGTCAAGTACCGCGTCCTCTCGGTGGACGGCCATATCGTCGACAGCCGCTTCACGTTCACGGTGAAAGCCTCACGCTGAAAGGATCACGCTCATGACACGGCCCGATAGCCGGATTCGCTCGTTTCTCGTGATGGCCCTCGCCGCCGCGGCGGTGGGCCTTGGCGCCGCCGCCGGCTGGGAAGCGGTGCGCGCGCAGGGCCACAGCCACACCCACGCGGCCCCCGACCCGGGCGGCTGGTACAAGCGCCTGTCGCCGGATGCCCGCGCGGCCGCCATCGAGCGGCAGCTCCGCGGGTTCGAGACCACGATGGCGGAGGTCGCCTACCGGTATACGGAGATGTACTTCGGCGGGGTCGACGGCAACTGGGAGTATGCCGCGCACATGGCCCACGAGATGGGCAACGCGATTACGGCTGGCCTCGAGCGGCGGCCGCAGTACCGCAAGAACGCGGATGCGCTGTTCCTCAAGGGGCCCTATCCGCAGATCGTGGACGCGATCCGGGCCAAGGACCTCGCGGTGTTCAAGCAGCGGATCGAGACCATGCGCGCGGCGTGCACGGCCTGCCACGCGGCAGAGGCGCATGCGTTCATCAAGATCGGGGTGCCCACGGTGCGGCGGAACCCGGTCGTCAACGACTGACGCCTCAGAGCGTGCGGAGGTAGGCGACGAGATCCAGTGCCTCCCGGACGGCCAGTCGATCGGCGTAGCTCGGCATGATCGACAGACCGTCCGGCCCCGTGTAGCCGGAGCCCTGCACGATAACCGCGTTCGGATTGATCACCGACTCCAGCAGGTAACCGGCCGGATGGTGCTCGCCCGCTCCGGTGAGATCGGGGCCGGCGCCCGATGACGGCGGGAACGGCTCGCCGGCCACCGCGTGACAGGCGAAGCACCCGGAGCGGAGGAATACTTGCCGCCCGCGCGCCGCATCACCCGCCGGGGGCGTGAAGCTCCATCCACGCGGCACGCCGCCGCCCGCGTGGAGATCGGCCATGGTGACCCGAACCGGCTCCTCCCATGCCGCGTGACGCTCGAGATGCCTCGCGTGCCGCGCAGGCGTGGATTCGCCGAGGACGGCGCTGCAGGCGAAGACCAGCGCCGCGAGAACCGCCTCCCGCGTCACGTACGCGGCAAGTCGCGACGGGAGCGCCGGATGCGCGACCCGCGACGAGCCGATCAGCGTCAGCCGCCCGAGCCGGAATAGCCGCGCGAGGACACTCGAGGCGCGTCCAGCGCCGAGGCGCGGGAGCACGGTGTACCGATTGACCGCTCCCCACCAGACGAGCCCCAGGACCAGGACGAGTTTAGCGACCAGCACGCGGCCGTAGACCGTCTGCCAGAGCGCGGCCACGCTCGGGAGCTGCACCCACGAAGCGTACGCGCCGCTCAGGACCACCGCCAGCAGGCACCAGGCCGCGAGAGCCGAGAAGCGCCGCATCATGTCGCCCAGGAGCGCGGCCGGCCAGCGCGGCCCGTCCCGCAGCACGAGAGCGGCCAGGACGAAGAGACCGCCGGTCCACGTGGTCGCGGCGACGACATGGATCCAGTCGATTCCGGCCGTCGGGGACAGATCCCCCCAATCGCCCGCGTGGCCGGTCAGGCACACCGTGAGGACGACGCCGAGGGCGGCGAGCGCCCCGAGGCCCCGGAGGCTCCGCGACGCGGCTCGCGAGAGGGCCAGCACCGCCAGCAGCCCCGCCGCGCGCACGATCCACACCGAGCCGTAGTGCGTGCGCGTCAATATCGAGGGGACGGCCCGCAGGGCCGCCCCGGGCCCGCCATCGCTCATCGTGCCGGCTCGCAGCCACAACTCCCCGCCCGCGGCGAGGAGGAGGAGCACGGCGCAGCCGGCCCGCAGGGCCCGGAGCCGTCGGCGCGTGCCCGCCGTCACCGGGGCCGCGGCGGGCAAGAGGAACATATCCACGACGAAGCCGCCGATCACGCCGGCCAGCGCGACGAACCCGATCCAGCGGACGAGCCAGGACGCGATGAGCGTCACTTGATCCGGAATGCGAAGCTGCCTTCCGTGCGATGTCCATCGCGCGCGACGACCCTCCAGAAGACCTGATACCGGCCCGGGGGCAGTGGCGGCAGGCTGACCTCGAGCAGGGTCCCGCTCGTGCTCACGCGAGCATCGTCCCGGTCCACCCGCCGCTGGTCGGCGTCCTCGACACGGAGCGTGCTGAAGACCGGCTCGATCGCGCCATCGAACCAGATGCGCACGGCGGGTGGCGGGGCGTCCACGGTGTGGCCGACCCGGGGCTCGGACCGGTCCGGGAACGCGTGCCCCCAGGCCGGGGGCGCGGTGACCAGGAGCGCCGCCGCCAACCACAGTGCGCGCATGGTCACTGAGGCTGCGTCTGCCCCAGCACGCCGTGGAACGGCGTCCAGGTGAAGATCTTCGGCGCGATGTCGTCCAGGTAGAAGTGGATCTGCCCGAGCACGCCGACGTTCTTGCCGGTCCGGGTGTTCACCGGGATGACCGCCTCGAGCCCGAGCTGAAAGTACCGCCCGAACCAGATCACGCCGGGATTGATGGTGCCCGTAGTGTGCCCCGCCGGCCGCCCCTCGATCGGCGTCCGCATCGCGAACTCCACGATCGGGATCATCCGGTTGAACGGCGAGGGGAGCCCGACGTCCCGCACGAAGGACTGCAGGTACTGCAGGTTGTACTGCACCGTGAAGCCCCACTGCATGGTCTTGGCGTTCAACTCGCGCTCCACCGCGACCTCGCCGTCGTCGTTGACCGAGATGGTCTGATTGAAGCGGCGGGTCGGGATGTCGAGACCGATGGCCCCCGTGAGGACGAGGGGCTTGAGCCACTCCACCGAATTCGGCAGATCACCGAAGCCCTTGCCGAAGAAGAGCTGCGGCGTGACCGTATCGAAGGACTCCGCGCCGATCTTCTTGCTGCCGGTCCCCCCGACGTCCCAGCTCACGCCCGCGGAAAGAAGGGTCTCGTGCGCGGCGCTTTTCCAGAAGACGTACTTGAGCGAGACCTCCATGTTGTCGAACCCCGAGACCGACTTCCCGGGAAGCGGATCCAGCAACGTGTAGGTACCGCCGAGCGAGATGCCCAGGTTCGGGCTCAGGCGCTTCGAGAACTCACCGCTCAGATCCGTCTGGAGTGTCGGCGCGCCCTCCTCGGACCCGCGGTTCCGGATGTGAAAGACCGTCGGCAGCGACAGCTCGTCGGCCACGAACGGATCGTCGATGGCCAGCGTGGCTGGGAAGAACCGTTGACCGATCAGCCCGTGTGCGGACACGTGACCCGCCGCGGCCACCACGAGCGCCATCGCCCATAGCAGGACGGCCCGACGTCTTGGTCTCATGGAAGATCTCCCCGCGCGGCAGCGGACCTGCGGGCAGGTTCCGCCCAGCGCTACCTGTCGTGAAGTTCGGGAAGCGACTCGGGGAGAACGGTCAGGCGGGAGGAGCCCGTCCCTGATGGGGACGGTAGACCGGCGAAATCGGGGCAGCGTCGGCCGGGAGTAGCGGCGCCGGAGCCACGCGGAGTGGTCGGGTATCGGCCGCGGTCGCCTGGGCCTCGCCCCACGAGAGATGCTGGGAGCCTGTGAGAACGGAGCACGTCGCGCCGGTCTCGGGCTCGGCCAGGTGATGGACGGAGTGGACGGCCGCCTCGGCGGTAAAGACCCCGAGCGTCAGCGAGAGGCCGAGGGCGATCACGCGTCCGCACGAGGGGTAGGTTGCCAGGCGAACGAGGCCGATCCCGCCGACGAGCAGGAGCCCGGCCCACAGCAGGGTACCCGCCGGAAGGGCAGAGGCCAGGCGCTCGACCTGGCCGAGAGAGTGACCCCCTCCTGCACGCGTGTCCAGGAGGTGGACGGCCGTCTGGTGTGCCATCACCGGGCTAGCCCCGAGCGAGAGGGACAGCACGACGAGCGCGACGAGGGCGATCGAGCACCGGGGACGGCGAGCAGCCATGGCGAATTGCGGCTCACTCTGCGCGTGGGTCCCGGGGTTGTCAAGGCCGGGTCCGGACGCTACGAGGGCGCCGCGGGCTCACGCGGCGCCCTCGCGAGGTTCCGATCCGGCCTAGAAGCGGTCGGGGAACTGGGTGACGATGGCCTCGGCCAGCGGGTCCGCGATCATCTGCATGTGACCCGCGCCGGTGCGCAGCGCGGTGAAGGCCCGCCCCCGATCCTTGGCCGCCTGCGCGTCGATAACGTCCTTGAGCGTCACCACGTGGTGCTTGCCCAGGTCGGCCACGACCGACCTGGGCAGGTTCGGGTTGGCGGCGGCGAGGAACGCCCCGAAGTCCTGCGTGTAGCC
>DATFGS010000611.1:0-3758 GCA_035249225.1 Candidatus Methylomirabilota bacterium
GGGCTCGACGATCTCGACAGGCAGCGGCGCCGCGCCCGATCCCCACGCCCGCATCGACGACGTGTCGAATCGCTCCGCGTCGGGATAGTTGAGGAGATAGATGAGCATGGTGGGCACCGCGGACATCGAGACCGCCCGGAAGTCCTGGATCGTCTGGAGCACCACCTCCGGGTGGAACCAGCGCAGCAGGGCCGCCCGCGAGCCCAGGATGTGCCCCGCGTTCATGACGGTGAGGCCGTAGGAGTGCGACAGCGGCAGCACCGCCACCGCCCAGTCGTCCCGTCCCAGCTCGTTGAGCGAGGCGGCGGCCCGCGCGTTGGACTCGAGATTGGCGTGGGAGAGGGCGACGCCCTTGGGCACCCCCGTCGTGCCGGACGTGTAGAGGATGACCGCGAGGTCGTCCGGCCCGCGCTCCACCGCGGTGAACGTCGCCGGCTCGCCTGCGGTCTCCTCCGCGAGCGAGCGCGTCCGGCCGTCGCCGCCCCCGTCCGCCAGCAGCACGTGATGGAGCGTTGGCAGGACACCATGCTGGCCCTCCACCTTCCACAGCATGTCGGTGGAGGTGATCACCACCTTGGCCTCGGAGTCGGCCAGGATGTGGGCGACCTCCTTGTCCCCCAGCAGGAAGATGACCGGCACGATGACCGCGCCGCACTTGAGGATCGCGCCGTAGCTCTGGATGACCTCGGGGCAATTCGGGAGCATGACGACGACGCGATCGCCCGGCGTCACGCCGAGGCGGCGGAGCGCGTGCGCCAGCCGGGACGCTGACCGCTGCTGGTCGAGGTTGGTGTACTGCCGCCCCTCGAAGGCAAGGGCGACGTACTCACCGTACTTGTCGAGGCCGTCCTCGGCCAGGCGCGCTAGCGTCATGTTTTTCGATGGGTTACGGAGGTACATCCAGCCGGAGACACTCGTATACCATGCTGGGGATGACGCGTCGCAATAAAACTCTTGACCGCCATTACGCACCGCGTTATCCTCACGCCTGTAGCCTGATCAACCCGACAACCAAGGAGCGAGCGATGGCGACGAATCCCCTGCTTCATTCGAGTGACTTCCTGGCCCAGCTCACCAGCCGCACCGTCGAGGCCTTCTCCCTCGTGATGGACGCGAACCAGAAGGTGCTCCGCGAGCTCGTGGATCTCTCGGCCGGCACCGCGAAGGAAGGCGTGCGCCTCTACGCCGAGCTGCAGTCCACCGCGGTGGAGGCGGTGAAGGAAGGGCAGTCGTACATGCTGCGGCGGCAGGACGAGATGCAGGACGCCCCGCGCGATCCGCTCCAGTTCTACCAGAAGGGCGTGCTGGAGTCGGTGGAGAGCGCGCAGCGGACCTTCAAGCTCTTCGAGGGCACCGCGCAGGCCATGTCGCGCTCGGCCGAGCGGATGCAGACGACCGCCGAGCACACCGGCAAGGAGATCCAGGCCGCCTTCACGCAGCTCGCCGGGAAGGTGCAGACCCTCTACACCCCGCTCGCGTAGCGCGCGCCCGGCCGCGGGTCGGATCCCGCCCGCGGCCGGAGCGGCTACTTCTCCCGCTTCTTCTCGAGCCGCTCCTCGAGCGTGCGCAGCTGCTCGCGCAGCACCGACACTTCCTCGCGCAGGGCGTCGGCCTCCGCGGGCTCCGCCCGCTTCTCGGTCTTCGCGGACGGCTCGGGTCCCGCGGCGGTGAGCCAGCCCGCGCGCGACGCCCATTCCCGCAGCACCCGGTCGGCCTCGCGCTGGCTCGTCATGAGCCCTTCCAGGCTCGAGCGCAGCGACTTCTGCACGAAGTCCTGCCAGGCCTCGCCGTGCTTGATGAGCTGGTGCAGGAACACGGTGGGCAGGGCGGCCCGGTGATTGCGCTCGTTCTCCAGGATGATCTGCGCGAGGGTGACCGAGGTGAGATCCTCGCCGGTGGACACGTCCACGACCGAGATCTCCCGTCCGGCCCGGATCAGCTCCTCGAGCTCCTCGAGCGTGACGTAGCGGCTTTCCTGCGTGTCGTAGAGCTTGCGGTTGGAATAGCGCTTGATGACGTACGCCATGGCGAAAATCAGTCTAGCACCGGGTCCGGACCCCCACAAGGCGGGCCGGGACGCGGGAGCCGCGCGCGGCGCGGATCTACCGGGGACGCGGCCGCGGGGCCGCGCCGGGCGCGGCGGCCGAGAGCGCGGACAGGCCGAGCATGCTCCAGAACGCGGCGCCCTGGGCCATCCACGCGAGCGGCTGGAGCGTCCAGAGGGCCATCGCGTTCACCGACTCCGCCGGGCGCGTGTATTCCACGCGCGTGCGTGACGGCATCACCACCGCCTCGCCGGTCAGCACGTCCTCCGCGCGCTGGTTCGTGCACACGGTGCGGAGCCGGATCCGGTTCCGCTCGCGGTTGACCTCGAGGACCTCGACGCGGGCGGAGATCGAGTCCCCCGCCTTCACCGGCTTGAGGAACTTCAGGTCCTGCGAGAGGTAGATCGCCCCGGGGCCGGGCAGCCGCGTGCCGATGACCGCCGAGATCAGCCCCGCGGTCCAGATCCCGGGCGCGATCGGCTCCTTGAACACGGTGGAGGCCGCGTACTCGCGGTCCGCGTGCACCGGGTTGTGATCGCCCACCGCGTCCACGAACGCGCCGATGTCGCCGTCCGTCACGCGGCGGGTGATCTGGGCGCTGTCCCCGACCGCGATCGCATCGATCGTGATCCCGATCATGCCCGCTCCGTCCGGGGCGCCCCGCCCGCGTCCAGGCGCTGGAGGACCCGGTCGAGCTTGTCCTCGAGTGCGTCGATCTTCTCCTCGACCTGCGCCACGTGCCGGGCCAGCGCGGTGACCTGACCCCGCGACGGGATGCCGAGACCGGCGAGCGAGGCGTCGATCTGCTGCTCGGCCGCCTTCTTGATGGGCGCGGAGACGTTCAGGAAGCCCTCGAGCTGCTTGCCCATGAGCTGGGCGAAGTTGTTGGTGCCCATCGCCTGCTCGAGCACGCGGGACCACGCGGCGATCCACTGGTCGAGGAACTGCTTCCACTGGGCCATCAGGTCCGGCGACGGCGCGGTCCCCTGGGTCATGACCTTGGACCAGGCGGCCATGCCCTGGTCCATGAACGGACGCCAGAAGGCCTGCGGATCCATCGCCATGTTGGGCATGTTCGGCATCGCGGTCGGGACCTGCGCCTGCCCCATCATGCGCAGCCACGCCTGCGTGCCCTCCTCGACCTGACGCTTCCACATGTCGAGCAGCTGTTGGCTGGTGTTGTCGGCCATGACGACGCTCCTCGGCCGCGCCCTACGAGCGCGCGGCCAGCCAGGACGCCACCTTCGGCCAGCAATGCACCGAGGCGCCGCGTCCGGCGATCAGCGAGATGTGCCCACCCGGCAGCTCCACGTATTCCTTGTCGCGCGTGCTCACCACGTCCATCAGCGGCTTCACGCACGCGGGCGGCGCGATGTTGTCCTCCTTGGCCCCGACCGCCAGCACCGGGCAGCGGATCTCGCGCAGATCCACCCGACGGCCCGCCATCGTGAGCTCCCCCTTGATCAGCTTGTTCTGCTGGTAGAAGTCCCGCACCCACTGGCGGAAGAACTCGCCCGGGAACGGCAGGTACTCGTTGGCCCACTTGTTCAGCGCGTTGAAGCCCGAGACGTAGTCCGGGTTCCACAGGTTCCACCAGAGATTCAGGTTCGTGCTCACGTCCATGGTGGGCTTGAGCAGCTTGAAGCCCATCTTGACCATCTCGGCCGGGATGCTGCCGAGCGTGTCCACGTACTTGTCCACGTCGAACACCTC
>DATFGS010000612.1:0-23446 GCA_035249225.1 Candidatus Methylomirabilota bacterium
GCGCCGCTTGACCCACGCGGTGTCGTCCACCCGGATCATGACCGAGGTGAGGATGTTCTCCCAGATGCGGGGCGGCGCGAAGAAGTAGGTGGGGCCGATCTCCTTCAGGTCCGCCAGCACGGTGGCCGCGCTCTCCGGGCAATTGGTGGTGAAGCCCGCCACCACCGACTGCCCGAACGAGAACATGTGGTCGCCGATCCACGCCATCGGCAGGTACGCCATGACCTCCTCGGCCGAGGTCAGCCGCTCGCGCTCGATCGCGCTCCGCGCGGTCTCGATCAGGTTGCGGTGCGAGAGCATCGCGCCCTTGGGCTGCCCGGTGGTCCCCGAGGTGTAAGCGATGACCGCGGTATCCTCCGCCCCGCCGCGGGCCACCTCCTGGTCGAAGTGGCCCGGATTGTCGTGCGCGAACTTGCGGCCCCGCTCCTTGAGCTCGTCGAGGCTCAGCAGGCAGGGGTCCTGGTAGTGCCGGAGCCCCCGCGCGTCGGCGTAGACGATCCACTCGAGCATCGGGCACTGCGCGCGGACGTGGAGGAGCTTGTCCACCTGCTCCTGGTCCTCGACCACCGCGAAGCGCACCTCCGCGTGGCCCACGATGTACTGCATCTCCTTCTCGATGGAGTCCTGGTAGAGCGGCACCGGGATCCCGCCGAGGGCCTGCGTGGCCAACATCGCCCAATAGAGCTGGGGCCGGTTGTCGCCCACCACCGCGGTCTTGTCGCCCCGGGCGAAGCCGAGCGCGGCCAGCCCCTGCGCGATGAGCCGGGCCTCCTCGACATACTGGCTCCAGGTGTGCGCTTGCCAGATGCCCAGGTCCTTCTCCCGGATGGCGACCTTCCGCGGGAGACGTTGCGCGTTGCGGAGGGCGAGCTTCGGGAAGGTGTCGAGGGCCGGGTCGAGCATCAGGTGCGCGTGGGGGTGCGGATCGCGCCCGGTCGCGCGGGGCGAGGCTCGCCTGCACCGTTGGAGAGAGTCTTCACGCTCATGGGACCACCCGCGCTGGCGGTGATAGAGTGGCGAGAGTCTAGCCCAGGCCCACGGGGGTGTCAAGGACTTTGCCCACCAAGACAAGGGTTTACGGCTCCCCAGGGGGCCTCGCGGGTGCGGTTGCCTTGACCGCGGCCTGCCTCGTTGGGGCCCTCTGGCCGGCTCCGCCCGGTCAGGCCCAGTCCGAGGCCGACTGTGCGCGTCCGGCCCAGGGGCGCGCGCTGATCGCCCGGCTCCGGCTGGCCGAGATCGAAGGTGCCGAGGACATCCACCGGGCCGCCATGTGGGAGGCCTTCGGCCGCTGTCCCGAGGGTGCCGCGGGGGGCGCGTGCCGGATCGCCGAGCAGCGGCGCTTCGAGGCCGAGTGGGACGGCAAGCGGGCCGAGATCGACGCGAAGTACCGGGCGGCCCTGAGCGATTTCGAGCGGCGGTGCCAGGCCAGCATCAGCCGGCTTCGCCCGGGAGCGCTCAGAGCGGCTTCCTGATCACCCGGGCGAGCTCGCCCACCACGCCGCGCCGGAAGGCCAGCACGCAGAGCACGAAGATGATCCCCTGCACCACCGTCACCCAAGCCCCGAGCTGGGCCAGATAGGTCTCGAGCCCGATCACGATGACCGCGCCCACCACGGGGCCGAACACGGTGCCGAGCCCGCCCAGCAGGGTCATGAGCACCACTTCCCCGGACATGGTCCAGTGCACGTCGGTGAGCGAGGCGAGCTGGAACACGATGGCCTTGGTGCCCCCGGCCAGGCCGGAGAGCGCGGCCGAGAGCACGAAGGCGATGAGCTTGTAGCGGTCCGCCTGGTAGCCCAGCGAGAGCGCCCGCGGCTCGTTCTCCCGCACCGCCTTCAGCACCTGGCCGAAAGGCGAGTGGATCGACCGGTAGATGAGCAGGAACCCGGCCAGGAAGACCGCGAGCACCACGTAGTACATGACGAGCGTGTGGCCGAGGTCGAGGAACCCGAACAGCATCCCGCGCGGAACCGCCTGGATGCCGTCCTCGCCGTGGGTGAACGGGGCCTGCAGGCAGAAGAAGAAGAGCATCTGGGCCAGCGCGAGCGTGATCATCGCGAAGTAGATGCCCTGCCGCCGGATCGCGAGCGCGCCGATCGCGAGCCCGAGCCCGGCCGCGGTCGCCACGCCGAGCAGGATGGCCAGCTCCGGCGGCCAGCCCCACACCTTCGCGGCGTGCGCGGTCACGTAGCCCGCCGAGCCGAGATAGGCAGCGTGGCCGAACGAGAGCAGGCCCGCATACCCGATCAGCAGGTTGAACGCGCAAGCGAAGAGGGCGAAGCAGAGCGCCTTCATCAGGAAGACCGGGTAGACCACGAACGGGCCCACCGCGAAGGCGGCCACCATCACCGCGAAGACCACCGCCTGGTGGCGCAGGCCCGGGGCGGCAGCCATGCTACTGCGCCCGCCCGAAGAGGCCGGCCGGCTTCACGAGCAGGACGAGGGCCATGATGACGAAGATCACCGTGTTCGACGCCTCGGGATAGAACACCTTGGTCAACCCTTCGATCAGCCCCAGCCCGAAGCCGGTGACGATCGACCCCATGATCGAGCCCATGCCCCCGATCACCACCACCGCGAACACCACGATGATCAGGTCGGCGCCCATCAGCGGGTTCACCTGGTAGATCGGCGCGGCGAGGACGCCGGCCAGCGCGGCCAGCGCGACCCCGAAGCCGTACGTGAGCGTGATCATCCGCGGCACGTTGACCCCGAAGGCCTGCACCAGCGCCGGGTTCTCGGTGGCCGCGCGCAGGTAGGACCCGAGCTTGGTGCGCTCGATCACGAACCAGGTGGCCAGGCACACGCCGAGGGAGAACACGATGACCCACGCCCGGTAGTTCGGGAGCACCATGAAGCCGAGATTGCGACCCCCGGTGAGCTGGGCGGGGATCGCGTAGGGCAGGCCCGACGAGCCGAAGCTGTTGCGGAAGAGGCCCTGGATGATCAACCCCAGCCCGAAGGTGAGGAGGAGTCCGTAGAGGTGATCGAGGCCGTACAGGCGCTTGAGCAGGAAGCGCTCGAGCACGATCCCCACCACGCCGACCGCCACCGGCGCGAGCAGGAGGGCCCACCAGTAGCCGATCCCCGCGTACTGCAGCAGGAAGTACGCGACGAAGGCGCCCATCATGTACTGCGCGCCGTGGGTGAAGTTGATGATGTTCAGCAGGCCGAAGATGACGGACAGCCCGAGGCTCAGCATCGCGTAGAAGGAGCCGTTGATGAGCCCGATCAGGAGCTGGCCGAACAGGGCCTGCGGGGGGATGCCGAAGATCATTGGCGAGTCGCGGTCCCCTCACCCTGCCCTCTCCCCACCGGGGAGAGGGTGCCTCGACTGCCCTCTCTCCGTCGCGGGGGGAGGACAGGGTGAGAGGGAATGTCCGCTACTTCTTCACCAGGGGGCAGTCGCCCTGGTCGATGGGCCGGAACGCCTGCTCCGCCGGAGTGGTCGCGCGCGTCTTGTAGTAGTCCCACGGGCCCTTGGACTCCGACGGCTTCTTGACCTCGAACAGGTACATCGGGTGCAGCTTGCGGCCGTCGGCGCGGATCGAACCCTTGCCGAAGAGCGGATCGTCGGTGGGCATCTCCTTCATCTTGGCGATGACCTTGGTCCCGTCGTCGCCCTTGAGCGCCTCCACCGCCTTAAGATAGTGCAGCGTCGCGGAGTACACCCCGGCGTGGATCATGGTGGGGTGGATGCCACGGTCCAGCTCTGCGAACCGCTTGGCGAAGGCCCGCGTCTTGTCGTTCATGTCCCAGTAGAAGGCCTCGGTGAAGATCAGCCCCTGGGCGGTCTGCAGCCCGAGCGCGTGCACGTCGGTGATGAAGACGAGCAGGCCGGCCAGGTTCTGCCCGCCCTTGACGATGCCGAACTCGGCCGCCTGCTTGATGGAGTTGGTGGTGTCCCCCCCCGCGTTGGCCAGGCCGATGATCTTGGCCTTCGAGGACTGGGCCTGCAGCAGGAACGAGGAGAAGTCGGCGGTGTTGAGCGGGTGCCGGACCTTGCCCAGCACCTTGCCGCCGTTCTTGAGCACCACCGCCTCGGTGTCGCGCTCGAGCGCGTGGCCGAAGGCGTAGTCCGCGGTGATGAAGAACCACGAGTCGCCGCCGGTCTTCACGATCGCGCTGCCGGTGCCGTTGGCGAGCGCCCACGTGTCGTAGGTCCAGTGGATGGTGTTGGGCGAGCACGCCTTGCCGGTCAGATCGGACGAGGCCGCCCCCGAGACCAGGAACGCCTTGCCCTTCTCCTTGACGATCTGGGTCACCGCGAGCGCGACCCCGGAGTTCGGCGTGTCCACGATCACGTCCACCTTGTCGGCGTCGAGCCACTGGCGCGCGACGCCCGATCCGACGTCGGCCTTGTTCTGGTGGTCGGCCGAGACGATCTCGACCTTCATCCCCTTCTTGGCGGCGCCGAAGTCCTCCACCGCCATCCGGGCCGCGATCACCGAGCCCTGGCCGGAGAGGTCGGCGTAGAGGCTCGACATGTCGGTGAGCACGCCGATCTTGATGACCCCGTCGGAGACCTGGGCCTGGGCGGCGGGCGCGGCGATGAGCCCGATCGCGGCCATCATGAGGAGGAGCCGGTGCTTGAGCATGCGTTGATCCTTTCGTTCGTTTGAGGAAGACGCGGGACGGGCGATTATACCCCGAGGTACTCGTGGAGCTTGGCGGTGTGCGTCTCCAGCTCCGCGTTGCGGATCATGTCCACCACCCGCCCGCGCTCCATCACGTAGTGGCGGTCGGCCACCGTGGCCGCGAAGCGGAAGTTCTGCTCCACGAGCAGGATCGTGAAGCCCTCGGCCTTCAGGCGACGGATGGTGGCCCCGATCTGGCGCACGATGACCGGGGCCAGCCCCTCGGTCGGCTCGTCGAGCAGCAGGAGGCGCGCCCCGGTGCGGAGGATCCGGCCGATGGCGAGCATCTGCTGCTCGCCGCCCGACAGCTTGGTCCCCTGGCTCCGGCCCCGCTCGCGCAGGTTCGGGAAGAGCTCGTAGATCGCCTCGGTCCCGAGCCCGCCCGGCCGGACCACCGGCGGCAGCAGCAGGTTCTCCTCCACCGTGAGGCTCGCGAAGATCCCCCGCTCCTCCGGGCAGAAGGCGAGGCCGAGCCGGGCGATCGCGTTGGAGGGCCGCGCGATCAGCTCGGCGTCGCGGAAGCGCACCGAGCCCCGGCGCCGCGGCACCATGCCCATGACCGACTTGAGCGTGGTGGTCTTGCCCGCCCCGTTGCGCCCGAGGAGGGTCACCACCTCGCCGGCCCGCACCTCGAAGTCCACTCCGTGGAGCACGTGCGACTCGCCGTACCAGGCGTGCAGGTCGGCCACCCGGAGGAGCGCCTCACTCATGGCCGGCCCCCAGATAGGCCTGGATCACGTCCGGGTTGCGCGACACCGTCGCGTAGTCGCCCTCGGCCAGCACCTCCCCGCGGGCCAGCACCGTGATGGTGTGGGAGAGGTGCTCCACCACGCTCAGGTTGTGCTCGACCATCAGCACGGTGCGGTTGCGCGCCACCTGCTGGATCAGGGCCGAGATGCGGTCCACGTCCTCGTGGGCCATGCCCGCGGTGGGCTCGTCGAGCAGCATCATCTCGGGCTCGAGCGCGAGCGTGGTGGCGATCTCCAGCGCGCGCTTGCGCCCGTAGGGCAGCTCGACCGCGGCGGTGGCCTCGAAGGCGGCGAGCCCGACCGCGGCCAGCAGCTCCCGGGCCCGCTCGTGGAACGCGTCGAGCGCCCGCTCCGACCGCCAGAAGTCGAACGAGCGGCCGCGGCCGCGCTGCAGCGCGATGCGCACGTTCTCCAGCACCGTGAGATGCGGGAACACCGCCGAGATCTGGAAGGAGCGCACGAGCCCCAGCTGCGCGATGTCCGCCGGCCCCCGGCCCGTGATGTCGCGGCCGTTGAAGGTGATGCGCCCGCGCGTGGGGGCCAGGAAGTGGGTCAGCAGGTTGAAGCACGTGGTCTTGCCCGCCCCGTTGGGGCCGATGAGGGCGTGGATGGTCCCCCGCCGCACGCGCAGGTCCACGTCCTTCACCGCGAAGAACCCGCGGAATTCCTTGGTGAGCCCGCGCGTCTCCAGGATGACGTCGTCGGTCATCCCGCCGAGCCCCCGGTGGATGATCCATCGCCGGCCGGCGCGGGCGGCGGAGGGTAGAAGCGCGGCTCGCGCCGCTCGTCCCAGGCGCGATTGGCCCGCTCCGTCTCCCACGAGGTCATGCAGTCCTCCTGCGCCCGCATGACCTCCTCGATCATCTCGCGCGGGTCCCGGTGGAAGGAGGCGTGGAGCAGCCGCTTGGCGTGCCCGTTGGCGGTGCGCGAGGAGTGGAACGCCTTCTCCGCGATGCCCGCGAGCGTGGTGTCCACCCCCGCCGGCTCCACCACCCAGTTGACCAGGCCCATCGCGAGCGCCGCCTCCGGCGTCACGTGGTCGTTCAGCAGGGTCAGCTCCTTGGCCCGGCCGAGCCCGACGATCCGGGCCAGGCGGAGGATCGAGCCGTCGGGGACGAGGCCGTGGCGGGTCGCGCCGAGGCCGAGGACCGCGTCGGTGGTGGCCAGACGCAGGTCGCACGCGACCGCGAGCTGGAGGCCGCCGCCGATCGAGTAGCCGTGGAGCACCGAGACCACGACCTTGTCCATGTCCTCGAGGCAGTTCAGTGCGCGGGCCCAGTTCCGGTAGAACGCCTCGCCGATCCCGCCTGCGGAGAGCGCGGTGCGATCCATGCCCGAGCAGAAGGCCCGGCCCGCGCCCCTCACCACCACCACCCACACGTCCCGGTCGCGGGCGGCCGCCTCCGCCGCGTCGGCCAGCTCCGCGGACAGGGCGAGGTCCAGCGCGTTGAGCACGCCCGGCCGGTTCAGGGTGATGGTGGCCACTCCCTCCCGCGCCGCGTAGAGCACGCTCGGCTCGGCCACGCTCAGCTCCGCGCGCCGAGGATGTCGCGCGCGATGACCATCCGCTGGATCTCGGAGGTGCCCTCGCCGATCTCGGTGAGCTTCGCGTCGCGGAAGATCCGCTCGATGGGGAACTCGGCGATGTAGCCGGCCCCCCCGTGGATCTGGAGCGCCTTGGTCGCGGCCCTCATCGCCACCTCGGAGGCGAAGACCTTGGCCATCGACGCCGCGGTCTTGGCCGGACGGCGCGCGTCCTTGAGCACCGCCGCCCGCAGGGTCAGCAGCCGGGCCGCCTCCACCTCGGTGCCGATGTCCGCGATCATCCCCTGCAGGCCGTTGAACTCGGCCAGGGTCCGGCCGAAGGCCGAGCGCTGCTTCATGTACTTGAGCGCCTCGTCGAGCGCGCCCTGGGCGATCCCCACCGCCATGGCCGCCATCGCGATGCGGCCGCCCTCCAGCACCTGCATGGTGTCGACGAAGGCCATGTCGCGCGCGCCGCACAGCGCGCGGGCGGGCACCCGCACGTTGTCGAGGTGCAGCTCGGCGGTGTTGGAGGCGTGCAGGCCGAGCTTCCGGTAGGGCTTGCCGACCGTGAATCCGGGCGTGCCCCGCTCGAGGATGAAGGCGGAGACGCCCTTGTTGCCGCGCGCCGGGTCGGTCACCGCCATCACCACCGTGATCTCCGCCACCCCCGCGTTGGTGATGAAGGCCTTGCTCCCGTTGAGCACGAACCCGTCACCCGCCGGGACCGCGCGCGAGCGCATCGCGGCCGCGTCCGAGCCGGACCCGGGCTCGGTGAGCCCCCACGCGCCGAGCGCCTCGCCGCGGGCCAGCCGGGGCAGGTAGGCCGCCTTCTGCTCGGGCGAGCCGAAGAGCGCGATGTGGTTCGTGCACAGCGAGTTGTGCGCCCACATCGTGATGCCGACCGAGGCGTCCACCCGGTTCAGCTCCTCCACCGCGAGGGCGTACGAGACGTAGTCGAGCCCCGCCCCGCCGTACTCCTCGGGCACGAGCGCGCCCATCAGCCCGGTGCCCGCGAGCTTGGCCAGGATCTCGTGGGGGAATTCCTGGGCCTCGTCGAAGCGGTGGATCACCGGCGCGACCTCGCGCTCCGCGAACTCCCGCGCGAGGGCCCGCACCTCCTGCTGCTCAGGCGTCAGGTTGAAGTTCATGCGGTGGTGCTACGCGACGGCGCGGATATTTTCTCTCACGAAACGGATGATGTCCTGGGTCGAGGTGCCGGGGGTGAACAGCTCCTTGACCCCGAGGGCCTTGAGGGCCTGGATGTCCTCCTGCGGGATGATCCCGCCGCCGAACACCGCGATGTCGTCCGCGCCCTTCTCCTTGAGCAGGTCGAGCACCCGCCCGAAGAGGTAGTTGTGGGCGCCCGAGAGCACCGACAGACCCACCGCGTCCACGTCCTCCTGCACCGCGGTCGCCACGATCTGCTCGGGGGTCTGGTGCAGCCCGGTGTAGATCACCTCGAAGCCCGCGTCCCGGAGTGCGCGCGCCACGATCTTCGCCCCGCGGTCGTGCCCGTCGAGGCCCGGCTTGGCCACCAGCACCCGCACCTTGCGCTCGGCCATGGTCAGTGCAGGAGCGCCCGCAGGCGCTCCCCCGCCTTCATGATCTGCTCGCGGTTGCCGGGCACGAGCCGCCAGTCGAAGCCCTTGCCGTCGTTGGTCCAGCGCGGGATCAGATGCAGGTGGTAGTGCAGGACGGACTGAAAGGCGGCCGCCCCGTTGGCCTGCAGCATGTTGAGCCCGTCGGGCTTGAGCGCCTCCCGGATCACCCGGGCCACCCGCTGGGCGGTCGCGATGGCGGCCTGCAGGTCCTCGAGCTCCGCCTCGAAGAGGTTGGGCGCGTGGGCCTTGGTGATGACGAGGCAGTGCCCCGAGTTGAGCGGGTTGATGTCCATGAAGACCAGCGTCTTGTCGTCCTCGAAGATCTTCATCGAGGGGATCTCGCCGTCCCGGATCTTGCAGAAGACGCAGTCGGTCATGCGGTTCTCCTCAGATCGTCAGCGTCCAGCCGTCGGGGTCGGGGGCCTGCCCGTACTGGATCGCCACGATGGCATCGTAGAGCCGCTGGGTCAGCGGCCCGATCTTGCCGCCGTTGATCACCATCTTCTTGCCCTTGTAGGCCAGCTCGCCCACCGGGGAGATGACCGCGGCGGTGCCGGTGCCCCACACCTCCTCCAGCTTGCCGCGCCCGTGGGCCTCCACCACCTCGTCGATCGAGACCTGCCGCTCGCTCACCTTGAGCCCCCACTTGCGCAGCAGGGCCAGGGCCGAGTCCCGCGTCACGCCGGGCAGGATCGTCCCGGTCAGCGGCGGGGTGACGATCTCGTCGTCGATCTTCACCATGATGTTCATGGTGCCCACCTCGTCGAGGTACTTCCGGTGGACGCCGTCGAGCCACAGCACCTGGGTGAACCCCTGGTGCTTCGCCTCGTCGCTCGCGAAGAGACTCGCCGCGTAGTTGCCGGAGGTCTTGGCCCCGCCCACTCCGCCGTCGACCGCGCGCACGTACTTGTCCACCACCAGGATCTTCACCGGCGCCATGCCCTCCGGATAGTAGGCGCCCACCGGGGAGAGGATCACGAAGTAGATGTACGACTTGGCGGGCCGCACCCCGAGGAACGCCTCGCTCGCGATGATGGTCGGCCGGATGTAGAGCGAGGTGCCCACCGTGCTCGGCACCCAGTCGCGGTCGACGTCCACCACACGCACCAGGGACTGCAGCGCCATGTCCGCGTCGAGCGGCGGGATGCAGAGGCGCCGCGCCGAGTTGTTCATCCGCTCCACGTGCTTGGCGGGCCGGAAGAGCCGGATCTTGCCGTCCACGCCCCGGAAGGCCTTGAGGCCGTCGAAGATGGCCTGGGCGTAGTGCAGCACCGCGGTGGCCGGGTCGAGCGACAGCGGCCCGTACGGCTCGACCCGCGGGTCGTACCAGCCCTTCTCTTCCTGGAAGTCGGCCAGGAACATGTGGTCGGTGAAGATCTGCCCGAATCCCAGGTCGGCGTCCTTCGGCTTGGGCTTGCGGGTGGTGGACCGGTTGATCCGGATCGGCTCGGTCATGGCTTGGCTCCCCTCAGAAGATGATCGGCTCTCGATAGAGGCCGAACACCCGTCGATACACGTCGGCGATCTCGCCGAGCGAGACGTAGTCCTTCACCGCGTCCACCAGCACCGGCATCACGTTCCGGTTCTCGCGACAGGCGGCGGTGAGCTGCTCGAGGCGCCGGGCGACCCGCGCCGCGTCGCGGGAGGCCTTGACCCGGCCCACCCGCTCGATCTGCTCGCGCTCGATCGCGGGATCGATGCGGAGGTATTCCACCGGCTTCTCGTCGGGCATCACGTACTTGTTGACGCCCACCACCGCCTTCTGCCCGCGGTCGTCCATGAGCTGGTAGCGATAGGCCGCGTCCGCGATCTCCTGCTGCGGATAGCCGATGTCGATGGCCCGCACGATGCCGCCCAGCTCGTCGATCTTGCGGATGTAGTCCATCGCCTGGGCTTCCATCTGGTCGGTGAGGCGCTCCAGGAAGTAGGAGCCGCCCAGCGGATCCGCGGTGAGCGCCACCCCGGTCTCCTCGGCGATGATCTGCTGGGTGCGCAGCGCCACCGTCACCGCTTCCTCGGTGGGCAGGGCGAGCACCTCGTCGTAGGAGTTGGTGTGGAGCGACTGGGCGCCGCCCAGCACCGCCGCGAGGGCCTGGAGCGCCACCCGCGCCACGTTGTTCAGCGGCTGCTGGGCGGTCGCGGAGACTCCCGCGGTCTGGGTGTGTGTGCGCAGCCGCATGGACTCGGGCTTCCTCGCCCGGAACCGGTCGCGCATCACGGTGGCCCAGATGCGCCGGGCCGCCCGGAGCTTGGCGATCTCCTCGAAGAAGTCGTTGTGGATGTCGAAGAAGAACGACAGGCGCGGAGCGAAGTCGTCCACGTCGAGCCCGCGCTCGATCGCCGCCCGCACGTAGCCGAAGCCGTCGGCCAGGGTGAAGGCCAGCTCCTGCACCGCGGTCGAGCCGGCCTCGCGGATGTGGTAGCCGGAGATCGAGACCGGGTTGAAGCGTGGCACGTGCCGGGCGCAGAACTCGATGGTATCCACCACCACGCGCACCGCGGACTCGGGCGGCGAGATCCACTCCTTCTGGGCGATGAACTCCTTCAGCATGTCGTTCTGCATGGTGCCGCCCAGCCGGTCCCAGCTCACCCCCTGCTTGTCGGCCAGCGCCAGGTACATCGCGAGGGCGACCGACGCGGTGCAGTTGATGGTCATCGACGTCGTGACCCGGTCCAGCGGGATATCGCGGAACAGGATCTCGAAGTCGGCGAGGGTGGAGATGGACACGCCCTCGCGGCCGACCTCGCCGCGCGCCCGCGGGTGATCGGCGTCGTAGCCCATCAGCGCGGGCATGTCGAAGGCGGTGGAGAGCCCGGTCTGACCCTGCTCGAGGAGATACTTGAAGCGGGCGTTGGTGTCCTCGGGACGGCCGAAGCCCGCGAACATCCGCATCGTCCAGAGGCGCCCCCGGTACATCGACGGGTACGGCCCGCGGGTGTACGGGAACTCGCCCGGGTAGCCGAGCTTGTCCTGGTAGCGCCACCCCGCGAGATCCTCCGGGGTGTAGAGCGGCTGCACCGGGATGCCGGAGAGCGTCTCGTAGGGCACGTCGCGCTCGGGCGTGCGCTCGACGAACGGCCGGTAGCTCTCCTCTTCCCACCGGTCCTTGCCGTCGGCCATGTGCTCGGCCCTCCTCAGGCCATCCGGGCGACGCCGGCGAGCAGGTGACGGGCGATGACCAGCTTCTGGATCTGGGAGGTGCCCTCGTAGATCTGGGTGATCTTGGCGTCGCGGAAGTACCGCTCGACCTGGTACTCCTTGATGAAGCCGTAGCCGCCGTGCACCTGGATGGCGTCGGTGGTGACGCGCATCGCGGTCTCCGCCGCGAAGAGCTTGGCCATGGCCGCCTCCGGCCCGTACGCGGCGCCCGCGTCCTTGCGCCAGGCCGCGCGCAGCGTGAGCAGGCGCGCCGCCTCGATCGCGGTCGCCATGTCGGCCAGCATCCACTGCACCATCTGATGCTGGCCGATGGGCACCCCGAAGCTCTTGCGCTCGCGCGCGTAGGCCACCGCCGTCTCGTAGGCGGCCGTCGCGATGCCCACCGCCTGCGCCGCGATGCCGATGCGCCCGGCGTCGAGCGTCCCGAGCGCGATCTTGAACCCCTGCCCCACCTCGCCCAGCCGCTGGGCCGCGGGCACCCGGCAGCGCTCGAAGAGGAGCTCGGCGGTGTCCGAGGCCCGGATGCCGAGCTTGTCCTCGGTCTTGACCACCGTGAAGCCCGGCGCGCCCTTCTCGACGAGGAAGGCGCTGATGCCGCGGTGCCCGGCCGCGCGATCGGTCTGCGCGAAGACGAGGGCGGCGGAGGCCTCGCGCCCGTTGGTCACGAAGATCTTCCGCCCGTCGAGCACGTAGCCGTCGCCGTCCCGTGCCGCGAGCGTGCTCTGGTTGCTCGCGTCCGATCCCGCCTCCGGCTCGGTGAGGGCGAAGCAGCCGATCTTCCGCCCCGACGCGAAGGGCGTGAGGAAGCGCGCCTTCTGCTCCTCGGTGCCGTGCTTGCACACCGGGTCGCAGTAGAGCGAGTTGTTCACCGACATGATGACCGCGTGGGAGGCGCAGGCCCGGGCCAGCTCCTCGACGGCGAGCGCATAGCCCACCGTGTCGCCACCGCTGCCCCCGTAGGCCTCCGGCACCGCGACGCCCATCAGGCCCAGCTCGGCCATGCGCGCGACCGTCTCCCGGGGGAAGCGGGCCTCACGGTCGATGGCCTCCGCGATCGGGCGCACCTCTTTCTCCGCGAAATCGCGGGCGAGGTCCCGGATCATGGCCTGCTCTTCCGTGAGGTCGAGGTTCACGCCTTGCTTCCTTTCTGCTTTGTACCGTTTACTTCTTCAAGCCTTTCATCTGCGGGGGCCCAGAAATGGCCCCCGCACTCCCCCAGTCTGCGGACGACCGTTCACTGCTCCGGTTATTTCTCCAGGAGATGCTTGAACTCCTTCGTGAGCAGGGGGGCGACCTCGAAGAGGTCGCCGACGATGCCGTAGTCCGCGATCTTGAAGATCGGGGCTTCGGGGTCCTTGTTGATCGCGCAGATCACCTTGGACGTGCGCATGCCGGCCAGGTGCTGGATGGCGCCCGAGATGCCGAAGCCCAGGTAGAGCTTGGGCGAGATCGTGCGGCCGGTCTGGCCGATCTGGAAGCGATGCGGCCGCCAGCCCGCGTCCACCGCGGCGCGGGAGGCGCCGACCGCCGCCCCCATCACCTTCGCGAGCTCTTCCAGGATCACGAAGTTCTCGGGGCCCTTCAGGCCGCGGCCACCCGAGACGACGATCTCCGCCTCGGTCAGCTCGGGCAGGCCGGTATTGGCCTCCTGCTTGCGCTCGACGAGCTTCATGCTCTCCGCCGGGATGCTGCCGGTCGGCTTCTCCACCGCGGCCGCGCCGCCCGCCCCGTCGCCGGGCCGGAACACGTTGGGCCGCAGCGTGGCCATCCACGGCGTCTTCGCCCACGTCATCTTGGCGAGGAGCTTGCCCGCGTAGACCGGCCGGGTCGCCACCAGCTTGCCGCCCTCGGCGGTGAGCACGGTCGAGTCGGCGGCGAGCCCCGCGCCGAGGCGCGCGGCCAGCCGGGCCATGAACTCGCGCTGCCGCGTGGTCACCGGCGCGAAGATGGCCTGCGGTGACTCCTTGCCGGCCAGCTCCGCCACCACCGGCGTCCAGACCTCGGCCCGGTACGGCGCGAACGCCGCGTTCTCGAACAGCCACACGCGCTTGGCGCCCCACTCCCCGAGCTGCTTCAGGCCCTCCGGCGTGGCCTTGTCCGTCAGCCACACCGCCTCGGCCGGCGCGCCCGCCGCGCCGGCCAGACGCGCGGCCTCGCCCAGCACCTCGGCCATCACCTTCTTGGGTGCGCCCTGCCGATCGTCCTCCACGATGCTCCAGTACGCGCCGGCCATGTCGTCTCCTCTTGTCTATCGTTGTGCCGTGGTTCAGATGGCTTTGGAGTCTTCGCGAAGGGCGCGGACGAGCTCCTTGGCGGCGGCCGCGGCCTCGCCCTGGATGATGCGGCCGGGCGGGCGCGGCGGCAGGCTCTCGAGCTTGACGACGCTCAGCGCGGGCGGCTCGGCCGCGAGACCGAGATCGGCCGCCTTCACGTCCTTGATCTCCTTCTTCTTGGCGCCCATGATCCCCTTCAGCGTGGGATAGCGCGGCTCGTTGAGCCCCTTCTGCGCCGAGGCCACCGCGGGCAACGGCAGGTCGAAGATCTCGAGCCCGCCCTCCACCTGGCGTCCCACCCGGATCGTCTTGCCGCCCTCGTCCACCGCCTCCTCCATAATCCAGGACGCGCACGGCCAGCCCAGCACCTCGGCGACCTGCGCGGCGACCGCCCCCATGTCGTCGTCGATGGCCTGCCGCCCGAAGAGGGCCAGCCCGGGCGCTTCCTGCTTGATCACGCCGGCGAGCGCGCGCGCGGTCGTCAGCGTGTCGGCCTCCGCCCACGCCGGATCGTTCAGGTGAATGGCGCGGTCGGCGCCCATGGCCAGGCACGAGCGCAGCGCCTCCTTGCCGCGGTCGGGGCCGAGCGAGACCGCGACCACCTCGCCCTGTCCGCGCTTCTCCTTGATCCGGAGGGCCTCCTCCACCGCGAACTCGTCGTACGGGGAGACGATCCAGGTGATGCCCGTGGTGTCGATGGCGCGCCCGTCGGCGCCGATCTTCACCTGCGTGGCCGTGTCCGGAACCTGCTTGATCATGACGAGGATCTTCATGCACGCGGCCCTTTCATAGCGGTTGAACGTGGAAGACTTCGGCTTGGCGGTTGTTCGCGCCTTCGGCGCTCATCCGGCCTGCCTCGCGTGAAGCGGTTGAACCCGCGGCGATTGGACCGCTGCCGGCGGCCGAGGTGGTGCCGTTGAGCATGTCGTACCGGATATTGCGCGTGATGCGGAAGCGATCGCCGGGGATGAAGACGCGGTCGTAGACGATCGGGGTGCCGTCCGGGCCCACCGAGACGCGGTCGGAGCGGAAGGCGGCCACGCCGGGGCGGCAGCCGAGCTCGCGGGCGGCGCGGCGATCGAGCGGCACCGCGGAGACGGTCTCGCGGGCGGCGGTGATCTCGAGGCCGAGCCTGAAGGTCAGCGCCTGGCGGAGCGGCGTCACCGCCAGGTCGGCGCGGGAGACTTCCCGGCCGAGCGCGGCGGGCAGGTACGAGGCCTGGAAGCTCACCGGCTCGCCGTCCACGAGCCGGAGGCGCTCGAGCACGAACACCTCCGCCTGCTCCGGCAGCCCGAGCGCCTCGGCCACCCGGCGATCGGCCGCCGCGAAGTGGCTCCGGAGGAACCGCGTGGCCACGTCCTCTCCGAGCGCGGAGAGATCTCCCGCGAAGGCGCGGAGCTGCAGGATGTCGTAATCGATGGCGGGCCGCGCGACGAAGGTCCCGAGGCCGTGCCGGCGGGCGATGAGGCCGTCGCGCTCGAGCAGATCGAGGGCGTGGCGAAGTGTCATCAGGGTGACGCCGAACTCCCGCGCGAGGCTGCGCTGATTGTCGAGGCGCTCACCGGGCCCTTGGCCCGACGTGGCGATCCGCTCGCGAAGCGTCTGCGCGATCTGGTGATACCGCGGCACGCGACTCGCCAAGTGAGCCCCCACGCTCGGTGTTCTAGAACTCCTGCGGCCGCTCAACGTCCCTGTCGAGCATCGAATCGGGATTCACTCAGGCGCGACAGGCAGTTACTGCGACCGGCGCTCATTGTAACCGGGCCGCCCTCGCGGGGTCAATGGGGCCCGGCCCCCTTTCGGGGAGGCTACACCGGGGCCTCGGTCCTGAGGCGCTGCGACAATGTCACCAGCGCGTGGAGCTTCCCGACGGCGGCGCCCGAATCGATCGACCTGGCGGCCAGCCCCACCCCCTCCTTGAAGTCGCGCGCCTTGCTGCCCGCGACCAGCGCGGCCGCCGCGTTCATCAGCACGATGTCGCGGCGCGGCCCCATCTCCCCCCCGAGCACGCGCCGGATGATGTCCGCGTTTTCCTGCCGATCGCCGCCCTGCAGGTCGCCGATGGCGGCGCGCGGCATGCCGAAGTCCTCCGGACGCACACGGGTGGTCCGCACCACGCCCTCGTGCACCTCGGCGATGGTGCTCTCGCCGGTGTTCGAGATCTCGTCGAGCCCGTCGGCGCCGTGGACCACGAAGGCGCGGATCGTGCCCAGCTCCGCGAGCGCGCGGGCGAGCAGCTCGGTGAGCGCGGCCGCGTAGACCCCGATCACCTGCGCGTTGGCCGCCGCGGGATTTGTGAGCGGCCCCAGCATGTTGAAGACGGTGCGCACGCCCATCTCGCGGCGCGCGGCCATCACGTGCTTCATCGCGGTGTGCAGCAGCGGCGCGTAGAGGAAGCCGATCCCCACCTCGTCGATGCAGCGCGCCACCTTGGGCGGGCTCAGCTCGATGTCGATCCCGAGGGTCTCCACCACGTCGGCGGACCCGCAGAGCGAGGACACCGAGCGGTTGCCGTGCTTGGCCACCTTGACCCCCGCGCCGGCTGCGACGAACGCGGTCGCGGTCGAGACGTTGAACGTGCCGGACGCGTCCCCCCCGGTCCCGCAGGTGTCGATCAGCATCTCCCGGTCCGTCCCGGTCTGGGCGAGGTCCGCGCCGCTCGCCCGGACCTTGACCACCTTCTGCCGCATCACCTGGGCGAAGCCGATCAGCTCCTCGACGGTCTCGCCCTTCATGCGCAGCCCGGTGAGGAACGCGGCGATCTGGGCGTTGGTGGCCGCGCCCGACATGATCGCCTCCATCGCGGCGGCGGCTTCCAGACGGCTCAGATCGCGGCGATCGACGAGCGCCCGCACCGCCTCGGTGATGATGGGGCTGGTCACGACCGGCCGAGCCCCGGCCGGAGCGCGGTCACCGCGCGCAGGACGTCCTGGATCTGCAGCGGCTTGGCCAGGACCACGTCCACGCCGCGCGTGGACAGATCCTCCGGCGCCACCTCCACCCCGAATCCGCTCATCAACACCACCGGCACCCCCGGCGCTCGGTCCTTGACCGCGCGCGCCACCTGCCAGCCCGTCATACCGGGCATCGCCAGGTCGGTGAACACCACGTCGAACCGCTCGGCCCCGATCCGCCCCATCGCCTCCTGGCCGCTCCGCACCGCCACCGCGGTGTGGCCGGCGGTGGTCAGGATGTCCGCCACCACCTCGCCCACCTCCTGCTCGTCGTCCACCACCAGGCAGTGCAGCGAGACCAGCGTCGCGGCGGCCGCCGCGAGCGGCGGGGCCGCTTCGCCCACCGAGCCCGAGGCCGCCACCGGGAACAGCAGCCGGAAGATCGTGCCGCGGCCCTCTTCGCTCTCGACCGTGATCCGCCCGTTGTGGCGCTGGAGGATACCATAGGCCATCGAGAGGCCGAGGCCGGTGCCCTTCGGCCCCTTGGTGGTGAAGAACGGGTCGAAGATCTTCTCGCGGATGTGCTCGGGAATGCCCGTCCCGGTGTCGCGCACCTCGACCTGCACCTGGCCGTCGCTGATCTCGGTCCGCAGGGTGAGGGTCCCGCCCTTCGGCATCGCGTCGACCGCGTTGAGGACCAGGTTGGTGAAGGCCTCGCGCAGCTCGGCCGGGTCGCCCGCCACCGGCGGCAGCCCCTCGGCCAGAGCGGTCTCCACCTGGATCTCGCCCCCGGTCCGGCGGCGGTCCTGCCGCCAGATCGACTCGGTGGTCTCGAGGACCTGCTGGACGACCTGGTTGAGGTCGACCTCGACCGCCGGCTGGTCGCGCCGGATGCCGGTGAAGTCCTGCAACCGGCGCACGGTGCGCGCGCCGTCCAGCGCCGCCCGCTCGATGACCTTGAGCCACTGCCGCAGCTTGACGTCCTGGACGCGCTCGAGCAGGAGCTGCGAGCGGCCCAGGATGGAAGCGAGCAGGTTGTTGAAGTCGTGGGCCACCCCGGAGGCCATCTCGCCGAGGGCGCGGAGCTTCTCGGTGCGCACGAGCTGGTCCTGGGCCGCGCCGAGCTCGGCGAGGGCCCGCGTGCGCTCCTCGTACAGGCGCGCGCTCCGGAGCATGAGGGCGACGAGCTGGGCGATGTTGACGAGCAGCCGCTCGTCCGACTCGGTGAACGCGCGGTCCTGGCTGCGCAGGAGCAGCAATCCGATCGCGCGGTCGCCCGCGGTCATCGGCACGATGAGGACGTGCGGCATGTCCATGGCGTTAGGGACCGGCGCCACCCCGTGCCGCCGGCACTCTCCGAGGTAGTCCGCGCTCCGGATCGGCCGGCCGCTCTTGAGCACGATCGTGGTGAGGCCGGCCTCGTCGAGGGCGTACGAGCGGGGCTCGTCCTCATCGCACCGCTGCCCGTCCCGAACGCGCAGCACCACGTCCAGCCGATCGCGCTCCTCGTCCAGGACCACCGCCGCCATGTGCCGGACGTCCAGGACGCGCGGCACCTGCTGGTGCAGCGTGTCCAGGATGCCGGCCTGGTCGAGCTGGCCGGTGACCGAGCGTGACAGCTCGTGGAGCACCGAGAGCTCCCGCACCCGGCGCTGGTTGTCCTGGAAGAGACGCGCGTTCTGCAGGGCGACGCCCGCCTGGCTCGCCACCGCCTCCATCAGCCGGAGCTCGGCGTCGGAGAGCTCGCGGACCTTGTCCCACCAGTTGGCGGAGAACCCGCCGATCATCTGGTCCTGCGCGAAGATCGGCACGAAGAGGTGGGTGCGGACCGGCGCACGGCGGCGAATCTCCTCGGGGAGGCGCGGATCGCGGATCCCGTCGGTGGAGATCACGGGCCGCCGCTGCTCGGCCGCCTCGCGGTAGAACTCGTGGTCGCGGATCGAGAGCCGCAGGCCGCGGAGGGCCTCGAGGCGATCCGGCGGGACGTGGTAGCCCGCCAGCGGCGTCATCCACTCCCCGTCGTCCTCCAGGAGCCACATGCCGGTGCTGTCGGCCCCGAGCCCGTGCGCCACGTGCCGCAGGAACTGGCGGGTCAGGGTATCCACGTCGAGCGTCGAGGCGAGCGTCTGGCCCACCGCGAGGAGGGTCTCGGTCTCCTGGAGCTTGAGCTCGGTCTGGCGCGCCAGGTCCGCGTTCTCCATGCCGAGGCCGACCTGGGCGGCCACACCCTCGAGGAGGCGCACCTCCGACTCGCCGAACTCGCGCCCGGTCTGCCACCAGACCAGGAACAGCGCGCCGACCGGCTCCCCCCGCGCGGTGGTGGGCGCGAACAGCACCGAATGGGGGGCGATGCCCTCGAGCACCCCGCGGGCGAAGCGCGGATCCGCGAGCGCGTCGGAGGACCACACCGCGCGCCCTTCCCGCCACACCTGGGCCATCGCGGGAAACTGCTCGAGCACGAACGGCCGGCCCACGAAGTGCTGGAGCAGGTCCTTGGGCACGTGGTAGCCCGCGGTCGGCAGGAGGGTCTGGCGCTTCGGATCGAGGCTGTAGACGCCGACCATGTCGGCGCCGAACGCGAGGGCCACCTCGCGCGCCACCGTGCGCATCAGATGCTCCGTCGACTCGGGCTGCGAGAGGGCACGGCCGACGGACAGCAGCGCGGTCGTCTCCCGCAGGCGCTCCTGCACCTGGGTGTACAGCTGCGCGTTGGCGATCGACAGCGCGAGCTGCCCGGCGATGGCCATGGCGAGGTCCACCTGCCAGGGCTCGTAGGTGGCCGCCCGCTCGGTGTAGTCGAGCGACATGACCCCGATCACCTCGTCCTGACGGGTCAGCGGGACGGTCATGGTCGACTTCAGGCGGAAGAGCCCCACCCACTCCGCCGGGATCAGGTCGCTGGACGCCGCGTCGGGCACGATCACGGGGCGCCGCGTCTCCACCGTGCGCGCGTGCAGCAGCGGGCGCGTGGACATGCCCGCGGTCATGCGGCGGAACTGCTCCCAGATCTCCGGCTCTTGATGACCGTCGGCGTACTGGGACATGAGCGGCACCGGGCGGCCATCGACCCACCGCTGGATGGAGCACCGGTCCACCCGGCACACCTGGGCGATCTTCCGGGTGACCTCGCGCAGCAGCCGCTTCGCGTCCAGCGTGGAGTTCAGGATTTCGGCCACCGCGAGGAGGGCGCTGCTCTCCTCGAGCCGGCCGCGGGTCTCGCCGTAGAGCCTCGCGTTGCGGATGGCCACGCCGGCCTGGGCCACGAAGCTCTCGAGGAGCTGCTCGTCGTCGGGGCCCAGCCGGATCGGCTGGCGCCCGTTGAGGGAGAGCACCCCCAGCAGCGTCCCGTGGAGCACGATGGGCACGGCCAGGAGACTGCTGATCCCGTGGGCCGCCGCCCACTCCCGTGACTGCAGCCGCGGGTCCTGCGCGACGTCGGCCACCTCGAGAGGCCGGCGCTCCAGGGCCACCCAGCCCACCCCGCCCTCGCCGTAGGCGACGGTCCTGGACGGGACGTCGTCCGCCATCGGGTCGGACGCGGCGCGGAACTCGAGGGTGCGGGTCGCCTCGTTCGCCACCCAGATGCTCGCCAGGGGCACCGCGATCAGCTCGGCCGCCGCCTCCGCGATCGCCCGCAGCACGTCGTCCATGTCGAGCGAGGACGACACGATGTGCGCCAGGCGGGTCAGGCTGCGCAGGCGCGCCGCGCGCACGTCGAGGGCCTTGTAGAGCCGGGCGTTCTCCAGCGCGACCGCGATCTGGTTCGCGAACGCCGACAGGTACTCGACCTCACGGCTGCTGAACTCCTGACCGGCGGGGCGATACACCACGAGGGCGCCCTGCAGGTGCTCTCGCACGAGGGGCACCGCGAGGATGGCCCGGGCGCCGATCTCCTCGATCCAGCGCCGCGACGCGGGGCGGAGCTGGATGCGCGGATCGTGCAGCACGTCGGCCGTCCACACCGGCGCGCGCTCGGCCAGGGCCCGGCCGATCACGCCCTCGTTGGCGTCGAGCGGCCGCGCGCGCCCGCTGAGCGGACCGGAGAACGGCCCCTGCCCGGTGACCAGCCGCAGGGGGCCGCCCGCCTCCTCCTGCAGCCAGATCGCGATGTCGAGCCGCCCGAGCGACTCGTGGGCCTGGGTGGCGACGATCTCGAGCACGCGGGCCTCGTCGAGCGTGGACACCAGCACGCGCCCCATCTCGGCGACCACCCGCATCCGGTCCGCCTGCTCGGACGCCTCGCGATAGAGCCGGGAGTGGTCGATGGCGATGGCGGCCTGGCCGGCGAAGGTCTCCCCCAGCTCCTGCTCGCGCGCGGTGAAGGCCCGGCGCCCGCGGAAGGTCAGCACCCCGATGGCCCGCTCGCCGACCAGGAGGGGGACCCCGAGGTAGTGCGTGTAGCCGAGCTCCTGGTCCGCGGCCAGGTGCTCGGCCAGCATGCCGCTCGCCGCGAGCTCGCACATGAGCGCCTGGCCGGTGGCGAGCACCTTGCCGGTCAGGCTCTCGCCCACCTTGATCCGCGCCCGGAGCATGCTCTGGGCGGCGCTGCCGGCGAGGCCCGCCACCACCAGGTCGTCGCCGTCGAGCAGCCGGAAGCCCGCGTTGTCGACGCCGAGCAGCCGCGCCGCCTCCTCCGCGATGGAGGTCAGCAGGCTCTCGGGCGCCACGAGCGCACCGATCTTCTTGTTGATCTCGAGCAGCGAGGACAGCGAGGCCTTGCGGTCGCGCTCCTGGGCGAAGAGGCGGGCATTGTCGAGCGCGGTGGCCGCCTGGCCGGCGAGCGCGGTCATGATCGAGATCTCTTCCGCCGACGGCGTGTGCGGCTCCCACCAGTACGCGGCGACCGCGCCCTGCGAGTCTCCCTTGGTGAGCAGCGGGACCGACAGGACCGAGCGGTATCCTTCCCGCTGGATCAGCTGGCGGGCGTCCGGGCCGATCGCCAGCGCCGGGTCGTTCAGCACGTCCTCGCTCCACACCGGCACGCGCTGCTCGATCGCCCGGCCGGTGGTGCCCTCCCCGAGGCGCATGCGCAGGGAGGCGATGAAGTCGGGCGACAGGCCGCGGCCGCGCTCGTAGGCCACCACCCCGCTCTCCCGGTCGACCCGCATGACGCCGACCGCGGCCACCCCCAGCAGGGCCCGGCACCGGTCGAGCACCAGATCCAGCACCCGGTCCACGTCGAGGGTCGAGCTGACCGCGCCGCTCACCTCGAGGAGCGCCTGGTACTGGGCCGCGTTGCGGGTGGCCTCGTCGAAGAGGCGCGCGTGCTCGAGCGCCACCGCGGCCTGCGTGGCGAAGTCGGCCAGGATGGAGAGATCCTCCTCGGTGAACGCCGGGGCGCCGGGCCCGCGCCCCGCGGTCATCACGCCCAGCGGCCGGTCGCCCGCCATGAGGGGCGCGGCCAGCAGCCGGCTCGTGAAGGGAATGAACTCGGCGCGCGCGCCGGGCGCGCTGGGGTAGTCGTTGACGAGCGCCCCCTGGCCGGCGGCCAGCGCGCTACCGGCCACACCGGTGCCGATCTTGAACCGGATATCCCGGATCCAGTCCGGCACATCCGACCAGGCCCGCGACCGGAGCGTGTCGCCTTCCAGCAGGTACAGGGCCGAGAACGTTCCCCCGATCAGCCGCTGGGCCGAGCGCGCGATGACCACCAGCAGCTCCTCGGTGTCGAGCTGCTCGGAGATGTGCCGCTCGATCATGCGCTGCGCTTCGAGCCGGTTCAGACGCCCCGCCGCGGTGTCCCGGAGCTGGGCCCGCTCCACCGCCAGCCCCACCTGCTGGGCCACGCTCGAGAGGATCGCCATCTCCTCCGGGGAGAACTCGCGCTCCTCCTTGGACACGAGCGCCATCACGCCCCAGGTCCGGTTCTCGACCGGAATCGGCACCGCGAGCTGGGTGCGGTGGGCCCGCTCGACCGCCATCTCCCGGATCCCCGCCTCGGAGGGCGGCGAGGCTTCCAGGCGGGTGACCAGGATCCGGCCGGTACGCGCCGCGTCGCCCACGTGGGAGCCGTCCACCGGGCGGGTGCGAGAGCGATCGAGGTAGCGGGGATCCATGCCGCTCTGGCCCTCCAGGACGAGCTGGCTCCCGTCGTGGTCCAGGCGGTAGATCGCGCCGAGATCCATTCGCGCGAGACCGCGCACGACCTCGAGCGTCTCGCTGGCGGTGGCGGCGAGGTCGCCGCCGCGGCTCATCGTCGAGAACACCGCGTTCAGCGCTTCCAGCTCGCGGTTGCGCCGCTCGAGCGCGGCCCGCGGCATGTCCGCGAGCGGTCCCGAGCCGGCCACCGGCCGCGGGCGGCGGCGCGGCGGCAGGAATGCCAGCACCACCCCCGCGAGCACCACCACGCCGGCCCCCAGCAGCGCGAAGAACTCCATCAGCAGCCGCCGCTCGGCGCGCGCGAACTCCCGTACCGGCAGCATCACCCAGAGGCCGCCGTCGGGCGACGTCACCACCGGCTCCGCGAGGCGGCGGACCGCGAAGGGCTCGTCGCCGACCTCGGTGGCGCCGACCGTGGCCGCGCGGGCCCAGCCGCCCGTGGGCAGATCGCCCCGGCTCGCCGCGAGCGCCCGGTCGCCCGCGACGAAGACGACCGCGGGGCGCGC